>JAFNUQ010000137.1 GCA_017383945.1 Bacteroidales bacterium
ATAATGATACATCTAAAACTGGAATGACTTGGATGCAGGCAATCAGTAACGCTTGTGATAATCTTAATAATAGTACTACTGATACAACAGTGGCAGGCAAGATTTACAATGCTCAAGGCCTTGACTCTAATACTCTTGTTGGAGATGTTTTGGGTAAGGTTATCGTTATTGTAAATTGTGAAAATGCGGTTGCAGATGAAACTATTCCCACAAATAGCCTATGCTTGTTTGTGAATATTCCTAACAACTTAACAAGTGCTTATTTCCCAGCAACAGGTTTTAAGTCAGACGCCTTGTATTCTTCTTCTTCTTCTTTGGAAACTAAGGATATTACAATGGCGGTTAGCCAAGCTCAGATTACAAGTAGCACTGGTTCAGCATTCCCTGAAGGTTCACGTGGCTACTATCCTTCATTTACGGAGAGAACAGCTGTGGTGAATGCAATTCTTGATTGGTCAAAGACTAATTACGGCACAACAAATTATGCACACGATAAGTGGATTTTCCTTGGCTTGGGTGGAAATACAGCTGCAAGTAAAAATAGTGACGGCGATAACGCTGGAGCTGTTACTGTTGCAGATACATATTCAACGCTGATGGATAATAGACTTGCTGCGATGGGTAAAAATAGTGTTCCATTTTATCCAGTAGGTATTGTCTTTATGAATTATGCTGCGAAGGGTTCTCATTCGTCATCTGCTACTACGGAGACGGTAAAGGCTATCCTTCTGCTTAACAACAAGTATCGTTTGCAGTATGACTCTAGCAAGCCAGCGGATTATAACCCTAATAATAAAGCGCGTTCTGACTACGATGGTAGTTTAACCAATGGCGGTAACGCAATTCAATAGCTAACTTAATTTCGTGCGGGGGCGAGGTCGCGTCGTTCCCCGCACGAATTAAATATTTACGAACCTAAATTTTATTTTATGAATTTCAAAATTCTACATTTAGCAGCGGCATTAGCCGTAGCTGCGCTTTTCTCGTCGTGTCAGCACGATGAGGAAGTAATCTCTAATGAGTCTTATTATCAGACCATTTCAGCCGAGTTTGTAGAGCCAGAGGATGCACTGCAGACTCGTTCGTGTGTTGATGTACGTAACCCAAACACCAGCTTTGTGGGCCTGTTGTGGCAGGTGGCAGACAAGTTGGGTGTATTCACCGCCAATGGTAAGGAGAACGCTGAGTTCTCAAACAATGCGACCGCAAACTCACCAAAGGCGGAGTTTGGTGGTAGCCTTGCTGGCGAGGCGAAGTATGCCTACTTCCCATTCAGCAAGTCGAGCGGCACAAACGTGACAAGCCTCAGCGGTCAGGTGCTCTCGGAGCAGCCTTTCAACCTCGAGGATGGTACGCTGGTGTGCGACTACAAGGTAGGTACAAGAGTGGAGGGCACAAACACATTTAAGTTTGAGCAGATCCTCACAATGTTGCGCATCACAATCGACGCCAGCAACACCGATCTCGAGGGCGAACGTCTCAACAAGATTGTGCTCACCGTGACCGACAAGAACGGCAACGCGCGTAACATCAGCGGCGACTTCACATTCAACGCCACCAATGGTGATGTGACAGCGAGCGCAACGCGCGCGGTCTCAAACGTGATCTCAATGCCTTGGACAACACGCCCAGAGCTCAGCAAGGGCAAGTCTTATCAGGGCTTCATCTCGCTGCTGCCAGATGTAATCAAGAAGGATGACATCCTCACAATCGAGGTTACGTCAGATGCTCATCGCGCAACATTCAGCCTGGGCTGTCTGGAGGATCTTGTCAAGGGCTTCATCTACGAGATTCCTTTGAAACTCAAGGAGTTGCTCGACAAGTACAAGGATGACGGCAAGGCAGATGTCGAGGAGCTGACAGTCCCAACCATCACCGCATTCTCATTCAAGGTGAGCGATAATAGCGGTAAGTTGCTCAGCTCAAAGCTTGGATGGGAAAGCAAGAATCCAAAGGTAACTAGTGTTAG
>JAFNUQ010000138.1 GCA_017383945.1 Bacteroidales bacterium
CAGAGCAACCAGTTCCGATTACGAGTGGATCAATCCGCCCACATCAGTTACCACCATTGGCTGTTCAAAGTGGTTGCAGATAGCACTGATGCCGCTTTGGGTGGCGCTGCGATATGGTAGTACGGTCAGGTCTGCAGCTGAGAAATAATTCTTTACTTCGTTGTCACTGATGTAATTGAGAAAACAATGTATGCGTTCAGCATTTGGGTTCTCATCAATCAGCTTCTGATATTTGTCAAATGAACCATAAGGCTCTCCTGCGATTATCAGCTGATAGCTGTCGTCCAGACCGCTGAAAGCTTTGATGAGGATGTCAAGGCCTTTGTATTCGCGGATTAGTCCAAAGAACAGGATGTTCTTCTTTCCTGGTGTGAGGCCTAGAATCTGCTGTGCTTCCTGTTTAGGTAGCTTTTCTCCGAAGTGGGTATACACAGGATGAGGAATAACAGTGTACTTGGCATCCGGGCGGATGTTTAGCAAGTCCTGTCCTACTTCGTTGCATAACGTGATGCTGCCATCAACGCCTCCAAGAAAGTATTTTGTAAGTGGTTTGTCAAAGAAATGTGGCTCGTGTGGGATGACGTTGTCTATGATCGCTACTACCTTGCACTTGCCTTTGCAATATTTTTTGACTTTTCTGGATACATATCCTAGAGAAGGAGCAAAGTATGACATCCAATATCGTACAACCAGGATGTCTGGCTCCCAATCAGCAATTACCCGAGCGGTATTGCCCCAGGTAAAAGGATTTGCCGTATCCAATAGAGCTGTTGACTCTACGGATACGGCATTATCTTGCGGTGTGACTTTTTGAGTCTTACCTGGAAATAAAAATGAAGGGTACTGTCTTGTGAAGTTGAATGCACGTAAATCGTGCTCATCTCCCAGCTCTTTAAGAAGATTGGCATTGAACTGGGCGATTCCTCCTCTGAAAGGATAGAAGCAGGACAGTATCGCTATCTTCAAAATTATTTGTTTTCTTTAGATTTGATGTAAGCTGCATTGAGGCCCTCGAGAAGCTCATCAGTGATGTCAAGCTCTGCGTTGCCTGTTACAACTGGAGTAGGAAGGATGCCTGCGCCCTGAGTAGCAATGATCATCGCATAGTTCTTTTCTGCGTTGAACTCATTGACAAATGTATTGATGGCGTCAGCGATCTGGTTCATCATAACCTGCTGCTCTTCAGCAATCTCCTGCTGCTTCTGGTTGTAGTAGTTCTGGAAATTAGCCTGCTGCTCTGAAAGAGTCTGGCTCTGTCTCTCAGCTACGCTCTGAGTCAAGAGACCCTTGTTGATCTTGTCCTGGAATGCCTTTACATCTTTCTCGAGCTTAGTTCCTCTACGGGTTACTTCCTCGTTGATGCTATTAGCCTTGCTCTCAAATACGCTGAGAAGATCGTTGGCCATATCATACTCGTTCATAACACGATCAAGATCAAAATAAACGATTGCGCCTGGCTCTGCGCTAACCTCAACAGCCTCAGTCTTTACCTCATCCTGCTTAGGTGAGCTGAAGTTTACAATTGCAAGCACAATCACACCTACGAGTGCAACGATGCTGAGAATAAGTGGTAACTTTTTCATTATTAAATTTAATTATACTATTGTTCAAAAATTTAGAGCCGCAAAATTAGTTAAAAAAACTGATATGATTATAAAAGACAAGTCAAATATTTCTCAATTGTCTTCTCTAGGCCTAAATATAGGGCATCGCATATCAGAGCGTGACCTATGCTCACTTCGTCAACCCAGGTTATGGTCTTTACAAAGTATTCAAGATTTTCAAGAGAAAGATCGTGTCCTGCGTTGAGTCCAAGGCCTAACTCCTGGACTTTCTGTGCGGTGATGAGATATGGCTCGATGGCTTTTTCTCTGTCTGCGGCATATTGCTCTGCATATGCGGCAGTATAGAGCTCTACGCGGTCTGCACCACAGATTTTTGCTCCTTCAGCCATTCTCGGATCAGGATCAATGAAGATAGAGGTTCTTATGCCTCTGGATTTGAATGCTGAGCAGATCTGGGTCAGGAATACTCTATTTTTAATAGTGTCCCAGCCGGCGTTGGATGTGATTGCTGATGGTGCATCCGGAACAAGTGTTACCTGGTCCGGTAAAACCTCGCACACAAGTGCTGCAAAACTGCCTGTGGGATTGCCTTCTATGTTGAATTCGGTTCTGACTGCCGGTCTGAGCGTGCGGACATCGCTGTATCTGATATGTCTCTCGTCCGGGCGGGGATGCACGGTGATGCCTTCGGCGCCAAACTTCTCACAATCAAGTGCTGCCTGAAGTACGTCCGGCATATTTCCGCCTCGTCCGTTCCTTAGGAGCGCTATTTTGTTGATATTGACACTAAGTCTAGTCATGCTTAAACAATTTATATTAAACACAAAAGTAGTAATTTCTTCAGAAAAATACTAAATTTGAAGTTCGTTATGTTATTTGCTTACTATATCAAGAAAAACTCTTTGATAGGGGATGCCCGTGTAGGACAGCTCCTTAGAGATATGTCTGATGCCGGGCATGAACTTTATCAGGTGCAATGTCCTGCTGATGTTAAGCAAGGAACCGCTGCACTGCTTAGTCTTGGCGGTGACGGAACTTTCCTTTTGGGTGCTAGGATAGCCGTGAGTGCTGATATTCCTATCTTGGGTGTTAATTTTGGACGCTTGGGCTTTTTGTCGGAGATGAAACCGGAGGAATTGATGTCATATATCGATTCCGGAGATCTGAAAATCGATTTGAGACCACTTCTTCAGCTTAGCCTCTCCGGTGCGGAATGTGAGGACTTCTGGCCATATGCATTCAATGAGGTAAGTGTTTCTCGTGTCAGTGCTTCAATGCTTGGAATTGACGTTACAGTAGATGGTGCAGTCCTGCCGACATATTGGGCGGATGGCTTGCTGGTAGCGACAAGTTCCGGCTCAACAGCATACTCTTTGAGCGTGGGCGGACCGATATGTACACCTGATACCAAGGTTTTTATTATTGCTCCTGTTTCTCCACATAACCTTAATGTGCGTCCTCTCATCGTGCCGCAGAGCTCAAAAATCAGTATAAGTCTTCGTTCTCGGGATGAGTATGCGGTTTTGACTATGGATAACAGGGATTATACTATTCCGGTCGGAGCAAAAATGGAATTGTCGTTGAGCGTCAAGGATCTGAAAAAGATTACTTCTGGACAATCAACTTTTATCGATGCACTGCGCAGCAGACTTTTATGGGGCGCAGATGTGCGTAATAATAAAGAATTATAAGAGATGGATAGACCTTCAAAATTGCCTCAACACGTCACTTTGATAATGGACGGCAACGGACGTTGGGCAAAACAGCGCGGAAAAGAAAGAATCTTCGGACACTACGAAGGCGTGTCAAGTGTTAGAGCCGTGATGGAAGCCTCCGTTGAGTGGGGTATCAAATATGTGTCTTTTTATGCTTTCTCAGAAGAAAACTGGAATCGTCCTGACAGTGAGGTTTCCGGTTTGATGGATTTGATGGGAAAGGCTATGAGTCACGAGCTTCCAACCTTCAAGAAATATAATGTAAGGTTCTTGGTTCTCGGCAATCGTGAGCGCCTCTCTTCCGGTCTCAAGGCGGAAATTGAGAAGGTTGAGTCTCAGACAAAAGACAATACCGGTCTCACAATGATATTGTTCTTGAGCTATAGCGGCAAATGGGATATTTTCCAGGCAGCTAAAAAGATGGCACAGCATTTGATTGAAAATCCGGACTGTACTCTTGATATGGATGATTTTGATGAGTATCTGGTGACTAGGGGTATTCCTGATCCGGATTTGCTCATCCGCACGTCTGGAGAACAAAGAATCAGCAACTATTTGCTTTGGCAGACTGCATATACCGAATATGTTTTTACTGATGTCTTGTGGCCTGATTTTAGACGAAATCAGTTTTTAGAGGCATTAGAAGAGTTCGCAAGTCGAGATAGACGTTTCGGAAAAGTCAAATAATTACTATATTTGCAAATTATTGATTTTTGAGATGAGAATTGGACACTTTTTTGCCACTTTGGCTTTCGTATTGATGCCGTTTTATGTTTCGGCTCAGAGTAGGGGAGTTGAAGTGGATTATAATCGACCTAAGACATACACAGTTGCTGGTGTTGGTGTGGAAGGTAATACATATTTCAATGACCAGCAGATTATTTCCTTGACAGGTCTCCAAAAGGGCTTGCAGGTAACCGTACCGGGAGAGGATATCTCCA
>JAFNUQ010000139.1 GCA_017383945.1 Bacteroidales bacterium
ATGGAGATAAACTTTATGAGTAAAGCAGCAAGAGGTCTGGGTAAAGGACTTGGCGCTCTCCTTGGAGAACTGCCTGATGCAAATACACTTAGACAGCCCGTCGGCTATGTAAATAAGGAAATCGTAGGCACACGCGGTAAAGCAGAAAACACCGCGGACATTCTGCGTATCCCTGTGGATATGATTGAGCCTAACCCTTTCCAGCCACGTATGTCATTTGATACTGAAGCGTTGGAAGAACTCGCTTCATCTATCAAGACTCTCGGACTCATACAACCTATAACCGTCAGACGCATCACAGACCAGCGCTACCAGATCATCAGCGGAGAACGCAGATTCAAAGCCTGCCGCATCTGCGGAATGGCTACAATTCCGGCATATATCCGTGACGCCAGCGAGCAGGGAATGCTTGAAATGGCCATTGTGGAGAATGTTCAGAGAGAGAACCTTGACCCAATCGAGCTAGCGCTTAGCTATCAACGCCTCCTTGAGGAATGTGCGCTCACGCAGGACATGCTCGCAGAAAGAGTCGGCAAGAAAAGAGCGACTGTAGCAAATACAATTCGCCTGCTCAAGCTGCCTGCAAAGGTGCAGCACGATATTAAGGTAGGCCTCCTCAGCGCCGGACACGCAAAGGCAATACTCGGAGTTGATGATCCACAGATACAGGAGCAGCTTTGTGATCTTGTCATCAGCGACGGTCTTTCTGTCAGAGATCTTGAAGCCCTTGTGCGCAAAGTACTTGTAGACCCAAGTGCAAGTACAAAAAAGAAGAAGGCAGAGCCTCAGCCGCAAGAGCTCACAGACAACCATTACAAGCTTCTAGACAAAGTAGGCAAATACTTCTCAAGTGACATCTCGCTCAAGCGCAGTCCGTCAGGTAAAGGCACAATCACTATCAAATTCAACTCAGACGAAGAGATAGCTAATTTTGTCAAAGCATTGGAGGACAAGCACATCTAATGAAGTATCTAAAGCTAATATTGAGCTTAATGACAGCGTTTCTTGTGAGCGCTGTCTTTAATGATGCACACGCACAATTCAGAGAGCAACCATTTCAGCAGCAATATAACGACAACCCGTCAGCCCAGACCGACACTGTCGAGTCTATGTTTTCTCTAAAAGAATACATCGGTGGACTTCAGCATAAAAACACATTAAAAATCGGCACAATGGCTGCCGGTTCTGCAGTTCTAGTCGGAGGATGTCAGATTTATAACAAGCAATATTGGAAGCTCCCAATAGTATACGGAACAATCGGCGGTTCGCTTGGAGCAGGACTTGTTTTGAAAAACAAAGGTAATGACAAAGCCGCTACCTGGTGTTTTGTAGGAGCTGGTGTGGCATATTGGGCGACAATGCTAGATGGTGTAATCAACTTTGAGAAAGATGCACCTTATCCACATCCAGGACGAGCTACAATGTACTCTCTACTTGTACCGGGACTTGGACAGATTTACAATAAAGAATACTGGAAAGTTCCTATCTATGTTGGTGGTATTGTAGCCGCAACTCATTATTATACAGACTTCAAGCGCAACTTTGAGAGATTCCGAAACATCTACTTGGAGGCTACCAATCCGGACATACAATACACCGGACCTATCCCTGCAGATCAAGCGCTATACTATAGAGACGTCTATAGAAGATATAGAGATTACTCGCTTCTAGCAATCGCTGCTGTATATCTTCTCCAAGTAATTGATGCCAATGTCTTTTCTTATATGCACGATTTTGAAGTCACAGATGACCTCGCATTAAGCATAGGCCCAAGCGTAATTAATCCACCAACCATCCAGATGGCCAGCAGCAACAGCGTGACTCCGTTTTCCGGCGGTTCTGCGGTGGGCCTTAGCCTAGGATTCAGTTTTTAATAACTATCATATTGATAATGAAAAAGATACTACTCCTCTCGATATCCATTCTATGTCTTATCCCGGCTGTAGCACAAAACAGTTTTGACTATTTCAGACGCACTCCACGTAAACAACTTGAAGCAGAGATTACTCAACTCCAACTGCGTCTTGACTCCCTTCAACAAAAATATGATAGCCTTGAGAGAGATTTCTATATTCAGGACAGCATCTTATTTACCTATCTACCTGATACAACCCAGACAGAAACTCAAACCATCGCGCTAGAGTACACCAGCGAAGTGAGTGATTCTTTATTGCATCTTTGGTACAAGAACTCCTATTCCGGAGACATCGACATACTTAGCGAGTACAACCTTGATAGCGTAAAATTTATCTCCAACGTCTCAGACGAAGAAATGATCAAGCGCATCGAAGCGATGAACTCATTTATTTATCTTCCGTTCAATGAGACAGTTAAAAACAGCTGCATCCTCTATGCGGAGAAAATGCCATCAAGGATGAATAAAGTATTGGGCCTCAGCCAATACTACTTCCCGATGTTTGAAGAGGTACTGAACAGATATGGACTACCACTTGAGCTCAAATATATGGCTGTGATTGAATCAATGCTCAATCCTGTAGCAACATCAAGAGCCGGCGCAAAGGGTATGTGGCAGTTTATGTACACAACAGCGAGAAGCTACAAGCTAGAGATCAACTCCTATGTAGATGAGCGACTTGACGTAGAGAAGGCTATGGATGCTGCAGCTCGCTATCTAAGAGACGCTTACAAGATTTTTGGAGATTGGCCTCTGGCTATCAGTTCATACAATTGCGGTGCAGGAAATGTGTCCAAGGCGATACGCAGGGCAGGGGGTAGCCGAGACTTCTGGAGCATCTATCCGTTCCTCCCACGTGAAACCAGAGGTTATGTGCCTGCATTTGTAGGAGCAATGTATGCTATGACCTACAGCAAAGAATACGGCCTGGAGTACCAGGAAGTAGGAATGCCTGTTCAAACTGATACATTTATGATCAATAAGAACTTGCATTTCAAGCAGATACATGAGCTTGTCGGAGTTCCGATGGAAGATCTCAAGAACCTCAATCCTCAGTATCTCCACGATATTATTCCTGGTGCAAACCACGAATACGTACTGAAGCTTCCATACACTTGGACAAACGCTTTTGTAGATGTACCAAGAGACACTCTTTATAAACACAAAGCAGACTCATTATTGAGCGAGAA
>JAFNUQ010000140.1 GCA_017383945.1 Bacteroidales bacterium
AAAACAATTTGGTGCTATTATAGAAATCGGCGATATTCTTGTTTCTGAGGATGTCGTAACAGAGTATTTTGTTTGTGATTACGAGACTTGTAGAGGTATCTGCTGTATAGAAGGAGATAGTGGCGCTCCTATGGAAGAAAGCGAAACAGAAACCATAGAAAGGGACTATCCTGACTTTTGTGCTGAGATGACTCAGCGAGGCAGAGATGCTGTAGATGCCAAGGGCTTCTTTGAGATTGACAGGGATGGAGATATCGTTACTCCGCTTGTTGAGGGAAGCTGCGAATGTGCTTTCTGCCATTTCGGACCATCCGGAGAGGCTCTTTGCGCGATAGAGAAATGTGGGCTTCGCAAACCGGTCTCTTGCTCTCTTTATCCAATCAGAGTGACGAAGTTCAGAAACGGAGGCATAGCTCTTAACCTTCATCGCTGGGATATCTGCAAGTGTGCATTTGAGAAGGGTAAAAAAGAAAAAGTCCGTGTTTACGAGTTTCTTAAAAAACCGCTCACGGACAATTTTGGATCTGATTTCTATGAGGCGCTAGACGCAGCCGCTAAACATCTTCTTGCTGACTAGCTGCTTCGATTCCGCTTATAATTCTCACGACATCCTTTGAAGAACCTTCCACTTCAAAGCCTCCGGCTGTAGGTTCTACTACAATCTGGTCCTCCCACATTCTGAGGGCTCTTGCGATTGGAGAACGCTTGACGTAGCATCTTTGTCCTCCGTCGCTGCTCTTGAGCTTGTATTCGTGGATGTCCATAACCTTTGCAAGAATGCTCTCTGCCTGCTCGGCGGAGCCATAGACGTGTGCGGTCCTGCTGGTATACCCAAATCTTGGATAAATCAAAGCAAATACGGCCATAAACAGAGCAATCTGCCAGATGGAATCATATCCATTGACAAACATATTTGCAATATTTCCCTCCACAAGACCTGCGGTAATCATAATTACCAAAATCAGGCAAAGTACCAGCATTAAATAGAAAAAGTACTTGATAGATCTAATAATATACTTCATAGGCACAAAATTAGTAAAAATTGCTATTTTTGTGAGATTTAAATAGTTTAATTATGCAAAGAGAAGACCCACTAGAGAGACTAGAGAGGATTGAGGCAGAGAAAAAAGCCAATGGTGGCCTCAAAACTACAATGATTATAATGATAGTTGTTGCTGTAGCTCTTGCAGCAGCACTTGCCTACGTAATGGTTACAAAGAACAATCTGGTTGAGCAGCTCAATGAGGAAAAGGTAGACCTCACAGCACAGATTGAAGCTCTTCAGACAGATTTTGAGACTCTGTCATCAGACTATGATGCCATCAACCTCCAGCTTGACTCTTCAAGAGAGGAGATTGCTCAGCTTATCGACAGAGTAAAGAAGACAGAAGCGACCAACCGCGCCAAGATTCGTCAATATGAGAAGGAACTTGGTACTCTGCGCACGATTATGCGCGGCTATATCGTTCAGATTGACTCTTTGAACACCCTCAATGCCAAGCTCACCCAGGAGGCAGCAAGCGCACGTAGGGAGGCGAGAGCATCACAGGCCCGCAACCGCGAGCTCACAGAGCAGGTTGAGAGCTTGAGCGAGAGAGTAAATGTCGGTTCAATCCTCAAGGCAAGAGGTTTCCGCATGGAAGCATTCAACTCATCTGACAAGGTGACTGATAAATACAACAGAGTGGTCAGAATGCTCGTCAGCCTGTCTCTCGTGGAAAACGAACTCGCACAGAGAGGTCCAGTCAGAATCTATGTAAGAGTATTTGATCCAAACGGCAACCTTCTCCAGGATGGCAAGGGAACAACATTTACCTTCGGAGAGGAGACTCTTGAGGCGACAGCTTCCCGTGAGGTAGATTATCAGGGCAATGAAGTTGAGCTTGGAATCTACATCAACAATATCCCTTCATTTGTCAAAGGTATCTATACAGTGAAGGCCTACACTGAGCAGTCAGAACTTGGCTCAACTGAGTTGATGCTCAGATAATGATTTACATTCACGTCCCTTTTTGTAGGAGCTTCTGCACCTATTGCGACTTTTATTCAGAGCTCGCATGTGCCGGAAAATCTATAGACCAGATGAAGGCCTATGCGGCAGAGTTGCGCAAGGAGATAGCCCTCAGACAGGACGAATATGAAAAGACCAAAGCAGTAAGTACTGTATATTTAGGAGGTGGCACCCCGTCGGTGCTGCCTCTTGATGTATTAAAAGATATTGTTGCAGCCTTGCCTCAAGGTAGTGGACGTGAGGAGTTTACGATTGAAGTCAATCCTGATGATATTGTACAGAAAGGCCAGGACTATGTGCGTGAGCTCCTGGATATGGGGATCAGCAGGGTAAGTATGGGAGTGCAGACTCTCTCGGACCCTCTGCTGAAGTGGATGAACCGTCGTCACGATGCTTCAGCGGCCCTCGAGGCGTTTACCATCCTGCGACAGGCGGGCGTCAGAAATATCAGCCTTGACCTGATATTCGGTATCGGTCATTTGAGCGACGAGACATTGCTAGCGACGCTAAGCCAATTTGTCAAGCTATCGCCGGAGCACATTTCTGCCTACCAGCTGAGCATAGAAGAGGGGAGCGCGCTTGCGCAAATGCTGTCACGTGGCCAATATTCGCCAGCGCCGGACGAGCAGTGCGAGCGCCAGTATTCGCTGATATGCAGCGAGTTAGCCTCTGCGGGATATGAGCATTATGAGATATCCAATTGGGCGAAGCCGGGCCATCGTGCTGTGCACAATGCTGCCTACTGGACGCGTCAGGCCTACCTCGGACTTGGACCGGGAGCACATTCTTTTGACGGAGTGCAGAGGAGCAGCAACAGCCTTCAGCTTCAGGGCTGGACAAGGACCTTCGAGCCGCTGGGTGAAGACGAAATCAAAGAAGAAAAGATTATGCTTGGCTTGCGCACCAGTGACGGCATATCGCCTCAGCTGTGTGACCCTTCGGCGTTAAATAAGTTGCTTTCTGAGGGCCTGTTAGAGACTCTGCCTTCGGGTCGGGTCCGCATTCCGGAAAAGCACTTTTTTGTCTCGGATAATATTATTGCAGACTTGTTTTAAGAATACTAACTTTGTGATATGGATAACATTTATAGCCAACGCATAGAAATGCTTCGCTCTTTGATGAGTTCAAAGGGCTGGGATGCAGTAGTAATCAGCGGTTCTGATCCTCATTCAAGCGAATACCCTTCGGATCGTTGGAAGCAGGTTCAGTGGCTTTCCGGCTTTACCGGAGAGGCGGGTGATCTGGTAATCACGCTGGATCATGCCGGCCTATGGACTGACTCGCGTTACTTCATACAAGCCATATCACAACTGGAAGGAACAGGAGTAGAGTTACATAAGACTCGTGTTCCTGAAGAAGTTCCTATCCCTCTCTGGCTCAAGCAGGAGTTTGGTGATGACGCAATCATCGCGTTGGATGGCTTGAGCGTTGCCGCTTGTGATGCTCTCGATCTTCCCGGCACGGTGATAAGTGTCCCTGATATGCTGAATAAATTCTGGGAAGACCGACCAGCAATACCGCAGACGCCTGTCTACACCATAGAGACGGGAGAATCCCGCCAGCAGAAGATCTCGTGGCTCAGGGAGAAAATCAGCGCCTCAGGCTTTGATGCAGCCTTGGTTTCCTCTCTTGACAATGTTGCCTGGATGCTCAATGTGCGCGCTTCGGATATTGAGTATAATCCGCTGGTAATCAGCTATCTGCTAGTAACAAAAGATAGAGTTTTATGGTATGTCATCCGCGAGGAAGATATTGATGAGCAGACTCAGGCTTGTTTTGATGAGATCAGTGCAGAAGATATCGACATCCTGCCATACTCTGACATAGAATATATCACATCCGAGTTTGATGGAAAGATTCTGCTGGAATCCTCGATCAACTATAATATTTACAGCAGCCTGAAGGCAGCAAATGCAGAGTTTGAGCTTCAGCGTAGCCCGATTGCCCTGCGCAAGTCTATCAAGAACCCTTGCGAAATCGAGGCAATGAGACAAGCCCACATCACCGATGGTGTGGCGATGGTGCGCTTCCTCTACTATCTCGAGAGAAGCCTTGATGCCGGACGGGAGCTGAGCGAATGGGATCTTGCTCTCAAGCTAGAGGATATCCGCTCAGAGTCAGAGGATTACACGGGCGACAGTTTCCAGACAATCTCTGCCTATGGCCCTGGAGCAGCTCTGCCTCATTATATCACACCAAAGGACGATGCGCCCGTTCTCAGACAATCCGGACTTTATCTCAACGATTCTGGTGCTCAGTACAAGACAGGAACTACGGATATAACCCGCACGATTCCGCTGGGAGATTGCACCGCGCTGGAAAGAGAGGATTATACTCTTGTCCTCAAAGGGCACATAGCTCTCGCAAAGGCGGTTTTCCCTGTCGGCACTGCAGGTTGTCAGATTGATGCGCTTGCGCGTAATGCCCTCTGGGAGAATATGCGAAATTTCGGCCACGGAACCGGCCACGGAGTAGGTTATTTCCTCGGTGTCCACGAAGGACCTCAGGATATCCGACAGAATTTCAATTCGACTCCGCTCTGTCCGGGTATGATTACCTCTATTGAACCGGGAATCTATCGCGAAGGTATGCATGGTGTGCGTCATGAAAATCTCTATCTTTGCGAGGAAGCTGGGACAAACGGATTTGGCTCCTGGCTGAAGTTTGAGCCTCTCACGCTCTGCCCGTTTGATTGCTCGATACTTGAGCTGGATCTTCTGGATAGAAACGAGAAGCGTTGGCTCAATGATTATCACAAGAAAGTATACGAAACATTGTCTCCGCTTCTTCCGGAGCACATTGCACAATGGTTAAAAGAAAAGACAGCAGCAATATAAATATATGTTAGACAAGATATTACTATTTCCATACTATCTCAGTCTCAAAATCAGAGACCGTCATTATTCTCGTCCGGGCCGCAAGGTTTTTGTTCCATCAGTTCCATCAATCTGTGTGGGCAATGTCACTGTGGGCGGAACCGGCAAGACTCCGCATGTGGAGATGATTCTTGATATCCTGCAGAAAAGTGAGCGCTGGTCGGGAAGTCAGCTGGCGGTATTGTCGCGCGGTTATAAAAGGGAGAGTAAAGGTTTTCAGCAGGTGACTCTGAAGAGTAGTGCCTCGCTTGTGGGTGATGAGCCGCTCCAGATCAAGAAGAATTTTCCAAATGTTACCGTAGCTGTAGATAAAAACAGAATTGCTGCTTGTGGTTATCTGACTGATCCAGAGAAATTTAGAAGCTCCAAGGCTTCGGCTAAATGCTGGGATAAAGATTTTCCGGCTGCTGATTATATTGTGCTGGATGACGCCTTCCAGTATCGCAAGCTCAAAGCAGCAAGAACTGTAGTCCTTGTCGACTACAATCGTCCTGTCTTTGATGATATGCTGCTTCCTTTTGGAAACCTGCGTGACCTTCCCAAGAGGATAGGTACAGCGGATATCTTGATCGTGTCAAAGTGTCCTCGTTATATTGAACCGGAAGAAAAGATCGAGTTTGCACAGAAACTGCGCATCAAGGATTATAATCCTCTGACTCACGAAGGCATCTCTTGCACAGGTCGTCGTCAGGTGGTTCTTTTTACATATATAGAATATGGCGATTGCCAATGCGTATATCCTAGCACAGACCCGCGTTACAACTATTCTCAGAAGTTAATAATGGTGACAGGAATTGCCAAGGATACTCCGTTGCGTAGACACTTGAGTGATAAGCACAAGATTGTCAAGAGATTTAGCTTCCCTGATCATCACAAGTTTGTGTGGGCAGACATTGATAAGATTCAGAAGGCTTTGCGTAAGCACCCTACAGCCTGCATCGTGACCACGCAGAAGGACGTGCAGCGACTGCTGGACTTCCAGGGCATGCCGGATACAATAAAAGAACGTCTCCTTGTTGCACCGATAAAAACTCGATTCACCACGGAGACGGAAGAGGATATGTTTAAGGATCTTATCCTTACACTGTCATAATTTCTTTTTCTTTTGCTGATACGAGGTCGTCGATAACCTTCACCTTTGCATCGGTGAGCTTCTGAACTTCTGCCTCAGCTTCTTTCTGAGTGTCCTCAGGCATACCTTCATTTTTGTTGGCTTTCTTGAGGGCCTCGATACCATCGCGGCGAGCATTGCGGACAACGATCTTTGCATTCTCGCCTGCACCCTTTGCTTTCTTGATGAGCTCCTTACGGCGATCCTCTGTGAGGGCAGGAACTGTACAACGGATAATCTCACCATTGTTCTGAGGAGTAAATCCGAGGTTTCCGTCAATGATAGCCTTCTCAATCTTAGGGATCATATTCTTCTCCCAAGGCTGGATTGCAAGAGTCTTTGCATCTGGTGCAGAAATGGCAGCAACCTGTGCAATAGGGGTTGGTGTGCCGTAATAGTCAACTGTAACGTTGTTGAAAACTGCCGGATTGGCTTTACCCACGCGATATGACTTGAGGTCTTCCTCCAAGAATCTAACTGCGTCGAGCATCTTGCCTTCGGTCTGTTTTACGATTTCTTTTGCTCTATCTGTCAACATAGTATTTTGTGTTTATAATTATCTAAGCGTGTACTATTGTGCCGATCTTCTCGCCGTTGAGGAGTTTCTCGAGGTTGCCTCTTTCCTCTACATTGAATACGATGATAGGAATCGGTCCCTGCTCGCAGAGCGCAAATGCTGTCGCATCCATAACCTTGAGGTGATCTGTGAGCGCCTTGGTAAATGTGAGCTCGTCATATTTGACAGCTGTAGGGTCTTTTTCCGGGTCTGCAGTATAAACTCCATCCACTCTTGTGCCTTTGAGGAGAGCATCTGCTCCGATCTCAAGAGCTCTCAGCGCTGCGCCTGAGTCAGTTGTGAAGAATGGGTTACCTGTGCCTCCTGAAATGAGAGCTACGCCACCTTCTTCCATCAGGGCAACAGCATCCTCCTTTCTATAATAGTGAGCAATCGGCTGCATCGGTGTTGCTGTAAATACCTCAGCCTTGATGCCTTCTGAACGCAAAGCACAAGCTAAGCCAAGCGAATTGATAACAGTAGCGAGCATGCCCATTCTGTCGCCGGTGATTCTCTCAAAGCCGCTACCTACGCCCTGAAGCCCGCGGAAGATGTTGCCGCCGCCATTTACAATTGCAACCTGATGTCCGGCCTTGACTACAGCAGCAATCTCCTTGGCATATTCCACGAGACTCTTGCTGTCGATGCCCTTGCCGCTAGGACCTCCTAAGCTCTCGCCGCTTAATTTCAATAGTACTCTCATATTATAATAAGGTGTTAAAATGCATTTCTCAGAAAACAAAAATATTTGAAAATTATGAAACTTGCAAGAAACGAGTTATATTTGCAAACCTAAAGTAAGATTAAATTTTATCTAGATGTTTATATTCAACTCTTCAATCGGCAAGAAGTTCATCCAGGCGGTGAGCGGAGCTTTTCTTATTTTATTCCTCCTTATCCATGCTGTTATTAACTTCTTCTCTGTAATTGACTCTTTTACAGGTAAGTTTGGCATTGCTGCTGCAGATCACGATCTCTTCAGCGAAGGAGATGGTCTTTTCAAACTAGGTTGTGACTTCATGTCAACACCGGTTATCACTATCATCGTTCCGGTTCTTGCACTTGGTTTCCTCGTGCACATCGCTTATGGTTGCTGGCTCACATACCAGAACATTCGCGCTCGCGGCGGTATCAAGCGTTATGAGGTTGCAAGCAAAGCTGCTACTGACTCTTGGTCAGCACGCAACATGTTTGTACTCGGTATCGTGATCCTCGGCGCATTGCTCTTCCACCTTTTCCACTTCTGGGCAAAGATGCAGCTTCCTGAGCTCACTGGTATTGGAGTGTTTGAAAACAACCCATACATCCTCCTTACTACAGTATTTGGTAGCTGGTGGATGCTCGCTATCTATGTTGCTTGGTTTGCAGCTATCTGGTACCACCTTGTACACGGTTTCTGGAGCATGTTCCAGACTGTAGGTTGGGATGGATCTATCTGGTTCAAGCGCATCAAGGTGATTGGTGTTATCGTTGTAAGCATTATCTGCTTCCTTTTTGTAGCAGTTGCTGTTAACGCTTTCATCCAGGCCAATTTCATCGCATAGCGAGGAATTTTTGATTTATCAGAATATTTTTCTTATCTTTGCGACCCCTATTTTGTGTAGGGATCGCAATTTTTATTAACTAATTAAAGATCAAGACAGTGGACACACAAAGTTACAAGACAGTATCGCTCAACGCAGCGACTGTAGACAAAAAGTGGGTTGTCATTGACGCGACTGATCTCGCGCTTGGTCGTCTTGCTTCACGTGTTTCTCTTGTCCTCCGTGGCAAGACTAAGCCAGGATTCACTCCTCACGTTGATTGCGGTGACAATGTTATCGTAGTTAATGCAGAGAAGGTTGCTCTTGGTGGCAAGAAGATGACTGACCGTGTTTATACTCGTTACACTGGTTATCCAGGTGGACAGAGATTTACAACACCAAAGGAGATCCTCGCGACTCGCCCAGAAGAACTCATTAGGAGAGCAGTAAAGGGTATGCTTCCTAAGAACCGTCTTGGTGCAGATATCCTCGGTAACCTGTTTATTTATGCAGGTCCTGAGCACCCACACCAGGCACAGAACCCTACAGAGATTAAGTTAGACGAAATTTAAACAGAGCAAATGGAACAGACACACGCCCTTGGAAGACGTAAAGCAGCTGTAGCTCGCGTTTATCTCACAGCCGGCAAAGGCAATGTTTCGGTTAATGGCCGCGATCTTGAGAACTACTTCGCTCTCGAGTCACTCCGTTACATCGTAAATCAGCCATTTGAGGTTACTGGAACTCTTGGCCAGTTTGACGTTAAGATCACTGTCGTAGGCGGTGGTATTAAGGGTCAGGCTGAGGCTATCCGTCTCGGTATCGCTCGTGCCCTCAGTGAGCTTGACAGAGAAGCATATCGTTCTGCACTCAAGGCAGCAGGATTCCTCACTCGCGATGCTCGCGAAGTTGAGCGTAAGAAACCTGGTCAGCCTGGTGCACGTCGTCGCTTCCAGTTCAGTAAACGTTAGTTATTATCTAAGTTTTACGGCACAGTTCCGGTTTTTGAAACCATCCAGAGGAAGGTTGCCGGACTGCGAAAAAGGTGGCAGATCGGGTTTAGAACTCGCTACTGCGCCTTGATGAAAAGAGACCCCTCACGGGGACAGTTTACAAAAACAAAACAAAAACAATGTCACGTACAAATTTCCAAGTATTGCTTGATGCAGGTGTACACTTCGGCCACTTGGCAAGAAAGTGGAACCCTAAGATGGCTCCATATATCTTCGACCAGAAGAAGGGAATCCACGTTATCGACCTGCACAAGACCGTCGCTAAGATAGACGAGGCAGCAGAGGAGATGAAGCAGCTTGCAAAGTCAGGCCGCAAGATTCTCTTTGTTGCTACCAAAAAGCAGGCAAAGGATATTGTCAAGGAAAAAGCAACAGCTGTCAATATGCCTTCAATCACCGAGCGTTGGGCCGGTGGTATGCTTACTAACTTCCCAACAATCCGCAAGGCTGTCAAGAAGATGTCCGTTATCGATAAGATGAAGGAGGACGGTACTTTTGACAAGCTCGCAAAGAGAGAGCGTCTCCAGGTAGATCGCCAGAGAGCTAAGCTCGAGAAGAACCTTGGTTCTATCCGCGATATGAGCCGCCTCCCTTCAGCCCTCTTCGTTGTAGACGTACAGAAGGAAGCCAACGCAGTCAAAGAGGCTAACCGCCTTAACATTCCGGTATTCGCAATGGT
>JAFNUQ010000141.1 GCA_017383945.1 Bacteroidales bacterium
ATAAAAATACCGCGGCTGTTAATAATAGATGTCTTAATTTCATCCTGTTTTAGTTTGTTGTGTGTTTAAAATTTTTGATAGCTGTACGCGAGAGTGTCGTACGGAAACCAAACCATCCTTCTTTGTGTGGCTGTGGATCATCTAATTCAAAAAGCTTCTGGCCATCTATCCAATACTGAACTATATTTCCAGATGAAACAAGCTTGATGTGATACCACTTGTTTGGGGTTAGAAGATGTTCTGCATCCGTATATTCTCCAAGAATCGCAGGACCAGGATTCCCATCATATCTACGAAAACGAGTCGTAGAGTTGTGATTTCCACCATAGCCCACATAGTAAAGGGACAATTGTGCCTGATTCTTGAAAACACCGTTGCGTTGATCAAGACGATCAAAAACGCTATCAGCTTCCGGATCTGTAGCCATCCAGAAACAATTGAGATCGCTCAGTCTGTCTCCTTCCACAGCATCATAGACGATAGCATCATATTCAATTGTCACATCTCCGGAAAGTTTTTCATTATACCACAAGGTTAAACCTTTGGGAGATACAATTTCACAGGCACCATCTACAAATGACACAGAATAATCTGGGGATTCGGACTCTACTGTCCACTTGGCAGAAAATTCCTTCTCATTAAGACCATCGCTCCATTGATTGCAAGAGCAAAAACACAAGAGCAAGAAAGAAAACAGACTGACGGTTCTCATAGCACTAATACTTATTTCTTAAAGTAAGGAAGCTTAGTAAGATCAACCATCACGAGGTTAAGTCTCTTACCATCTGAATAATGACCTGACTGGAAGCAAAGCTTTGTTCCGTCTGGGCTGAAGAATGGGTGTCCGTGATCAGGAGCCATCTTGATATCAGATGCGATATGGTATTTGTGACCTGTCTCAACGTCGATAAGCCAGATGCTGCCGGCAAATGTGTCACCAGCTGCCCACTTGTTATCGCGAGTCGAGTTACAGTGCCAGAAACCGCGGCCGGTGAGTGAAGAAGAGCGATCCTTATCCATCTCTACGTTGCCAAGGCAATCGATATCGTCTGTGCGAAGGTTGATGCGGAAGATACCGTGAGCCTGCTTGCGGAGCTGTGGCTGCCAGCCAAGCACATTGAAATATACATAATCCTCAGTACCAAATGTCTCGTGAGTTACCCAATCAAGAGGAGTCTCAACATAGAGAGGCTTGAATGTATTTGTATTTGCGTCAGCATACCACATTCTCTGATGAGCATCACCACCTGTCTCACAGCAGAAAACGATCTCGTTTGGACGATAGCGGCTTGCCTGGATATGACCAACCTTGAAGTTAACGTTTGCAATCATAGTCACCTCACCAGTCTTGAGGTCCATCTTACGGAGACCGCTAAGTGACTGAGTGATCTTCTTAGGCTGATCAGGACGTGGGTTAAACTCGTGCTTCTGCATCTCTGCATAATCTTCAGGAGTACCATTCTGTCTTGAAACAGAGATAAATGCATAGGTATCATCACTATTTACACACCAGCCACCTGGGCGACCCATTTCCTCTGTCTGAGGGAAAGTTCCGATGTATTTGAGATAGCTGTCAAAAGCCTTGGCCTTACCAGCCTTTGCATCAGCAAAGAAAGTGTCAAGATTCATTTCATACATATTCCAATCCTGACCGACTCTCTTGTTTACAAAGAGCTTATTTGACTTGTTAGCAAGGAAAACAGAGCCCACAGAACCATCAGTAACCTGAACGGTCTTACCTGTAGCAATCTCCATAAAGAAATACTGTCCGGGAACATAGGTATATTCCTTACCCTGGCGGTCAATACCCTTTACCGGCTCACTCTTGACGCGGTCAGATGATGAGCGGAAATGCAGCCATTTTCCATCTGGAGTCCACATAGGGTCAGTCTGATAAATAAACTTATCATTACCCTCTGTGTTTGTCAATACTGTCAGAGTGACACCAGTGTTAGGGTCCTTTACATTCTTCTTCTCAGATGGCATCATTACACCAAACTGAGCATAAGCAGAAATGCTAGCTACTAAAAGAGCTGCAGCGATTAATACTTTCTTCATTGTTTTGTTATTTAGATTATAGATTAGTTACAGTTTGTCCGTTGATTGTACAGTTATCAAAAACTATCTCTCCCAGTTGTCCATGAGCATAGTTCTCTCCGGTCTTAACACCATCAAAAGAACAATTTTTGAGAGTTACGTTATTGATATTGACTCTATCCTCGAGGCCATATAGCCACACTCCATATTTAGAGTCCTTACAAGTCACATTTTCAAGAAGCACATTACGCACCTCAGGAATAAATCCTCTTCTTGCCTGCTCATTTGGCTCGTAATTGAGATTTATACGGAGTACAGCCTCTTTACACTGCCCAACCTCAACATTTCTAACATAAATATTCTCAATCAGGCCACCACGAGCTGTACTTGTCTTGATGCGTATAACTCTATCAAGGTGTGGAGAGTCCATCTTACAATTTTCTACAAAGAGATTACGGAAGCCACCTGAAATTTCAGAGCCAATCACAACACCACCGTGTCCGTTGGCCATTGTGCAATTGCGCACAATCACATTTTCTGTCGGTGTATTCCACTTGCGGCCATCTTCATTACGGCCACTCTTGATGGCAATACAATCATCTCCTG
>JAFNUQ010000142.1 GCA_017383945.1 Bacteroidales bacterium
GCCTGAAACAATGTGCCATACGCCCCACCATGCTGTAATAACAAGCATACCGCCATTTGCAGCCCACTCTGGTCCGAAGATATTTGGATTAAAAAGCAGAACAAGGCCCAAGCCTGAGTTCTGGATACCAGTCTCAACTGTGAGTGTCTTACGGTCAGCAAATGGCAATTTAGCTGCTGTAGAGATAGAAAAACCTGTTATCAACGCAAGAAGATTATGTATCATCACAATCAAGAAGATATACTTGATACATTGCATAAATGCAGCTGCATTCTGGTTTACTGCAAGTACGACCATCACAACAAAGAAAGCTACAGAGAGGTACTGTGCAGGCTTTTTTGCTTTTTCAGCAAACTTAGGGAAATAATGCGAAACAAGAATACCAAGAACTAGAGGGACACCAAGCAAAATCACAATAGTCTTGAATACTTCCATCAAAGGGATACTCAACTCTGGTACCTCAGTCGCAAAACGATGGGCAACACGAAGATAAAGATTTCCCCAAAGCGAAAAATTGAGCGGGGTCATAAACACTGCTGCACTCGTGCTGATTGCTGTTAGCGAAACTGATAGCTCTGTATTTCCTTTTGAAAGGGAAGTTATAAAATTGGAGATATTTCCTCCAGGACAGGATGCGACAAGTAGCATACCCATTGCCATCATCGGAGAAATCCAGTTACGCATCAGCCAACAAAGGAAGAATGTCAACATAGGGAGAGCGACCAACTGGCTCACAACACCCAATATTACAGACTTAGGTTTCTTAAATACTTCAACAAAGGTTCTCGGCTTTATACCAAGAGCCACACCAAACATAACCAACGCCAGGACTATGTTGATGAGCTCCATTCCGACTTCATTCATATTGACCTCAATCTGGTCAATTGCATTCGCAATTTCAGGTTTCATTTAGTATACGGTTTTACTATTTTTGCAAATATACACCAAAAGGGGGAATATTCACCAATTTTAGTTATATTTACAGCAGACAAACCGCATTTTTAGACTAAACAATACCCATTATGAAACGTTTTCTACTTTCTATCCTGATTCTATCTTGCTTTATGCCAAGCATAAATCTTGATGCACAAAGAAGGGGTCAAAGACCTTATGGCACCTACACTCTTGACCAAATCCGCTGGAGAGACAACTGCGTACTCGCCGATCCTGTATCTAAAGAATACATAATGATTGGCCCTGCAGGCCGTTCTGTAATGAGCTACAAGAGTAAAGATCTCATCAATTGGGAAGGTCCTACCATCATCTACACCACTCCTGAGGATGTATGGGGCGACATCAAGATCAACAGCATCTGGGCTCCTGAGCTTCACTACTACAAAGGAAAGTACTACCTCTTCCAGACATTTGACACATCAGAGCCTCTTGCTGAGCAGTGGCGCAACTGGTACCACACAGGACGTGTGATGAGAGGTTCTCAGATTCTCGTTTCTGACTCACCTTATGGCCCTTATAAGACCTTTGCCCCTCATTCTACAATGCCATCAGATATGATGACAATCGACGGAACCCTCTGGGTTGAGGACGGCATCCCATATATGGTATATTGCCACGAATGGGTACAGGTAACAGACGGAGCCATCGGCTATGTAAAACTCAAGGATGACCTGTCAGCAATTGACGGAGAGGTCAAGAATCTTTTCCGCGCCAGCTACGTCAACTCGACTTGGGGTAAGCCAATCCCTGCAGACGGAAGCGGCTACGTAACAGATGGACCATACCTTTATAAAGGCAAGACAGGCAAGCTCTATATGATCTGGACAACCAACAATAGTTGCGGTATCGCCATTTCTGACTCAGGCAAGATTGCCGGTCCGTGGAGACAGCAGGACACTGCCCTCCTTACAGATGCCGGACACGGTATGATCTTCAAGACATTTGAGGGTAAAATCATACTTTGTCTCCATACCCCATATTGGGGCGAGACATATCCAAAGCTCTTTGAACTCGAAGATACAGGAGAGACTCTAAGAGTAGTTGGAGAATACGGTAAATAATTGACTATTAATTAACTCTAATCTTCTGGCCTATGCGTATCTTGTTTACGTTTAGGCCAGGATTTAGTTTTTTGATAGTGCTCTGATTCTTACCATACTTAGCAGCAATACCAGAGATAGTCTCACCCGACTTTACGGTATGCCATTTCTCTGCAGCCTTCTCCGCAGCGATGCGCATCTCTTCCGCAATAATCTGCTCGTCTGTCAGATAAACATCTTCTTCCTCCTGGATAGACTCCGGAATATATCGGGAAGAAGCATCAAGATAACTGCGTCTGAGCACAAATACATTCTTACGAAGCTCACCAGCCTCAAAATCGATAATCCACTGAGGATCAAAGGCAAAGCCCTTATATCGGACCTCAAAATGCAGATGCGGACCCGAAGAGCGGCCGGTCGAACCGCCAAGACCGATAACATCACCAGCTCTAACCCAATCTCCCGGTTTTACATTTCTTTTAGAAAGATGTCCATAGAACGTCTCCAGACCATTCTCATGACGCACTACCACCATATTTCCGTAGCCACGCGAATACATTGACACTCTTACCCTGCCGTCAAAGGCACAAGCAACCGGAGTTCCAACCTTGAGCGGCAAGTCCACACCTTGATGTCGACGTCCGTGTCGATAGCCAAACTTTGAATATACTTTGGTACTATATGGGCAAGCAAACTTACTCACTGAGTCAATCAAGCAGATGGAATTACGGTATCCAAGATCTTCCAGCTTCACATCTTTATATGGAGTGAGATTATTTTCCACCCAATTCTCCACAAATACGGAACTCGCTTCAACCTTCTTTATATTCTTGATATAGTACCAAGTATTATCATCTCTGAGGACTATCTGCAGGTTGCTGTCATTTACATCAATAGTATCTACAGGAGCACCTTTGCCCTGGAGAAATTGTGTAGAGATGCTGACATAATCCTCCGGAATAAAACTATATGACGGAGGTGGGATATCACGAGATAGCATTACTGCCAGAGGCAGCAAGATCAATAAATTCATAAATTTCTGATTTTTACTGCCTTACAGCAGCAAATTTTGTTTCAAATAATTGTTGTGTCTGAGAAATCTTTTCCTGAAGCACTTCTTCGCTACGAGCTTCACAGATAAATCTAAGATATGGTTCTGTGTTTGAAGGACGTATATTAAACCACCAATCCTCAAACTCGAGTCTGTAGCCATCAAAATCCATGACCTTGAGCGGTTTCTCCTGTGAGCTAAAGTACTCGCAAAGAGCCTTCATTGCTCCTTGCTTATCCTCCAGACGGAAGTTAATTTCTCCTGAATTGCGATATTTGACAATGCTGGCAATCTCTTCACTGAAAGTGCGTCCCTGCTTTTTCAAGGCAGAAACAATATTCAACACAATCAGAGAGGCCATGAGAGCACTATCCGAATAGAAGAAATCTTTGAAATAATAGTGTCCGGCCAATTCTCCACCCCAAAGTCCATCAATCTCACGAAGTTTCGGAGCGGCAAATGCGCGACCGACACGCCAGGTATGCACATCTGCATTATAGGATGAGAGGTACTCGGAAACAGCTTTTGATGAGCGTATCTCCTGAAGAACAATTGGATTTTCTGCTCCCTTTTCTTCGCAGAAATATCGAGCCATCATAGCGATGATTAGATCAGGGGCAACAAACTGTGCTTTTTCATCTACAAACATCACTCTGTCTGCATCGCCATCATAAATCACGCCCACATCTGCCTTCTTTTCAAGCACCAAAGCCTTCAGCGGCTCAACATTCTTAGGGACAAGAGGGTTCGGCTCGTGATTTGGAAACCTTCCATCAAGAGTATCAAAGATATAGCTTGGGGTCTGGCCATAAACGTCCTTTGCAAAAAGACAAGCCATACCATTGGACAGGTCAAAGGCGATATTCAGATTGCTGAGATCTGACTTATACTTGGACATATACTCGATATAGTCCTTGTATATCTCCTTCTGATAAACCGCACCTTTCTTTTCTGCAGGCACTATCTCCTTCTCTTCGTCAATCCATTGTTTGATTGTTCCTAGTCCGGTATCATAGCCCACAGGAAGAGCATTCTCTCTGCTGACTTTCAGGCCGTTATATTCTGCAGGATTGTGGCTTGCAGTAATCTGCACCGAAGCCGGAAACCCGTAATATGCGGTAGAAAAATACACCATCGGGGTGCTACTCAAGCCCAAATCATAAACATCAGCACCAGCGTCTGTGATACCTTGTATCAAGCTATCGTGGATTTCATCTGACGATACTCTACAATCTCTACCTACAAGCACTTTATCTGCAGACAGAAGTTGAGGAAGGAAAAATCCTATCTTGTATACAATATCTTTATCAAAATCAACACCCCAGATTCCTCTGATGTCGTAGGCATGAAAAGCTCCCATAAAGATTATTTAATTTTTGATTTGTATGATGTTCTGATCTTACCGGCAGAGATTCCCTGCAACTTGCGAGCCACCATCTTGCGACGAATAGGTGCAACTAGATCGGTAAACAGCACTCCATCAAGGTGAGAAAGCTCGTGTTGAATCATTCGGGCTGCAAACCTCTCAAACACCTCACTCTGCTTCTCAAAGTTCTCGTCATAATACTCTACCCTGAGGCTGTCAGGTCTGCGCACGTCTGCATAAATACCAGGAACGCTAAGACAACCTTCGTTGTATTCGCACATTATATTGCTTTCAGAAACGATTTCCGGATTGATCATTGTCCTCTTGAATCCCTTGAGATAGTCATAGACATCAGACATAACATCACCGTCTACCACTACAACCCTGAGGCTCTCGCCTATCTGAGGGGCAGCCAGGCCACAGCCTTCCGAGCTGGCAAGAGTTTCCCATAGGTCAGCAACAAGAGTCTTGATTTCCTCCGTTTGATTAAGGTCTACAGGGGAAGCTTTCTTTCTGAGAACTTCTGACCCGTATAAAAAAATTGGTCTAATCATCTGTTTTACTTCTTCTTATCCATATAACTCTGCAAGATTATTGCCGCACTGATTTTATCTACGGAATTCTTGTCCCTTCTATCGCTTTTCTTCATTCCTCCGTCAATCATTGCCCGATGAGCCAGCACAGAAGTAAAACGCTCGTCTTCCAACACGATAGGTACATCAGGAAAAGCTTTTGCTAGTTTTTTCAAGAAAACATCCACATCTGCGGCTGCTTGAGCAGGGGCTCCGTTTAGATTGAGAGGATAGCCCACAACAAAACGCTCAATGGTCTCAGAAAGAGCATATTTTTGGAGATATTCTATTATCTTTGCAGAAGGAACAGTTTCCATTGGAGACGCAAAAATGCCAAGTGGATCGCTCACCGCGACCCCCACTCTGGCGCGACCATAATCTATGCCGATGGTTCTGTTCATTGTGCGAAATTAGTTAAAAAGTATGGGACGACAAAATCCAAGCGACAAAAACCGTGTTTACAGGCTATCACTTGTAGACAACAACAGCCACAAACAGATACGAGCCATCCGCTTCACAAAAGGAAGGTTCATCCAGGCTTGTGTCGTGGCAGGAGTCAGCATCATTTTGCTGCTCTATTGTCTTATCGCTTTTACCCCCATTCGCAAAACGATTCCCGGCTATCCTGACGCCTATTCCAAGAAATTGTCGCTGAACAATGCGATGAAAATTGATTCACTTGAGAATATGCTCAACCGCTGGCACTTGTATGCCCTAGGAATGGAAGAAGTTCTCTCAGGAAGAAGCGAAGTCACCCAGGAAGAACTTGTAAAAAACGGAGGCGCAGCCAATTTCCTGTCCAGCAAAGGCAAGGAAATACTTGCCGAGCAAGACAAGCTTTTGAGAGAAGGCATACAAAAGGCTCAGCAGTTTACTATCAGCCCTAGCAACACCAACCGCTCACTTCCTATCGAAGGCAAACATTTCTTCACCCCAGTCAAGGGAGTAATATCCAATATCTGGGACGGAGTGGAAC
This sequence comes from Bacteroidales bacterium, assembly GCA_017383945.1. GTDB lineage: Bacteria > Bacteroidota > Bacteroidia > Bacteroidales > UBA932 > Cryptobacteroides. Next base: position 5,960 of record JAFNUQ010000142.1, read on the forward strand.
ATCTGGGCGTCGACATCACAGCCTCAAGTGGAAGCATTGTCAGCTCAGTACTCGACGGCATCGTGATCTTCTCCGGATGGGATGAGGACTTCGGACACATTTTGATTGTTCAACAC
>JAFNUQ010000143.1 GCA_017383945.1 Bacteroidales bacterium
ATTATAATCCGGCCAGAACTCAGGGAAGTGCTCATCACGGCAGAAAGCATCAAGGTATGTAAATACGGTGTTACCCTCAACGTGTCCCGGATCAGATACCTGCACGTGAAGCGGGTCTGTGTACATGCCCATAACCTTCTTGCGCACATCTTCCTCGCTATCAGCAAGATAGATACAGTTACCAAGCGACTTGCTCATCTTGGCCTTACCATCTGTACCTGGCAGTCTGCGGCAAGCTTCGCTATCAGGAAGAAGACTCTCCGGCTCAACAAGCACAGGGCCATAGGTAGAGTTGAACTTGCGGACAATCTCACGAGTCTGCTCAATCATCGGCTCCTGATCCTCTCCCACTGGCACTGTTGTAGCCTTAAAAGCAGTGATGTCAGCAGCCTGGCTGATCGGATAGCAGAAGAAGCCGACAGGAGTACCTGCCTTATTGTCACCACCATCGCTGAATCCGCGAAGCACCATCTCCTGCTTTACGGTAGGGTTTCTCTGGAGTCTCTGCACAGTCACAAGGTTCATATAGAAAAATGTCAACTCTGTGAGTTCACTGATCTGCGACTGGATAAAGAGTGTAGATTTCTGAGGATCAAGACCTGCTGACATATAGTCAAGAGCCACCTCAAGGATATTCTGACGGACCTTCTCAGGATTGTCTGCGTTGTCAGTAAGTGCCTGAGCATCAGCAATCATGATAAAGAGTTTATCAAAAAGTCCGCTATTTTGAAGCTCCACTCTACGTCTGAGTGAGCCCACATAATGTCCAATATGAAGGCGACCGGTAGGACGGTCGCCAGTAAGAATAATTTTGCTCATTAGTCTGTTACTTGTTTAAGGCCTTCAATAACTTTAGCTTCGATCTCCTCGCAGAGCTCGACATTGTCCTTGAGGAGCTGTTTTACAGATGCAAGACCCTGTGTGAGTTTCTCTCCGTTATAGCTGAACCAGCTACCGCTCTTGTGAACAATATCCATCTCAATAGCAAGATCCACGATTTCAGCTACTCTGCTGATACCTTCGCCATAGACGATATCAAACTCAGCCTTCTTGAAAGGTGGAGCCATCTTGTTCTTCACTACCTTTACTTTAGTGCGGTTGCCAAGTGCCTCATCACCATCCTTGATCTGAGTAGCCTTGCGCACATCGATACGCACTGAAGCATAGAACTTGAGTGCATTACCACCGGTGGTAGTCTCAGGATTGCCAAACATAATACCGATCTTCTCACGAAGCTGATTGATAAAGATACAGCAGGTGTTGGTCTTAGAGATGTTAGCAGTGAGCTTGCGGAGTGCCTGGCTCATCAAACGGGCCTGAAGACCCACCTTATTGTCTCCCATCTCGCCTTCGATTTCTGCCTTTGGAGTCAAAGCAGCAACAGAGTCGATCACAACGATATCGATAGCGCCACTGCGAATCAGGTTGTCAGCAATCTCGAGTGCCTGCTCGCCGTTGTCTGGCTGAGAGATGAGAAGTGTGTCAAGATTTACACCCAATGCAGCAGCATATGTGCGATCAAATGCGTGCTCGGCATCGATCATTGCTGCGATACCACCAGCCTTCTGTGCTTCTGCTATAGCGTGGATGGCAAGAGTTGTCTTACCACTTGATTCAGGACCATAGATTTCTACAATCCTTCCTCTTGGATAACCGCCTATACCAAGTGCGTGGTCGAGAGCAATAGATCCTGACGGAATCACCTGCACATCCCACTGAGGCTGGTCACCCAACTTCATTATCGTTCCTTTGCCATAATCTTTCTCGATCTTGTCGATTGTAGCTTGCAAAGCCTTGAGCTTGGCAGCATTAATTTCAGCGGCCTGAATTTCAACTTCTTTTGCCATAATTGTCTTAGTTAAAATGATATTTAAAGTTTTTCATAAAAAACAAATATACATATTTTTCCTTAAATTTGTGGTAACTTTTTGATTTCACACACTTAGATAAAATGCAAAAAACCGTCATAAAAGAAAAATTGCTTGGCATGACTCAAGCCGAGCTCATAGAAGCAGCAAAAAAATGCTCTCTCAAAGCATTTGTGGGCAAGCAACTTTCTGACTGGATATATAAAAAACGCGTTCATGATTGGGATCAGATGGTCAACGTCTCTAAGGCCGCTAGACAGGCTCTCAGCGAGATGTATGACTTGGGAGTAGAAGCCCCTGTGGGCAAAGCTCTCTCCAGCGATGGTACAAAAAAATATCTCTTTTCCGTTACCTGCCCTCGTGGCGTAGCAGACGCTTCCGGAGAAATCAGATATGAGACATCTGCAGTGGAAGCAGTGATGATTCCTGACGAAGACCGCAAGACCTTGTGCGTGAGTTCACAGGCCGGCTGCAAGATGGGATGCAAGTTCTGTATGACCGGTCGACAAGGATTTCATGGCAACCTCAGTGCAGCAGATATCCTCAACCAGTTTATCAGCATAGACGAGTCTGAGGGCCTGACCAATACCGTATTTATGGGTATGGGAGAGCCGCTTGACAACTACGAAACAGTGGCAAAGGTCATAGACATCCTGACAGCGGACTGGGGATTTGGATGGAGCCCTAAACGCATAACAGTCAGCTCAATAGGAGTCCTTCCTACACTCGAGAGATACTTGAAGGAGCAGAAGTGTCACCTTGCAATCAGTCTACATAATCCGTTCCCTCAGGAGAGACTTGAGATGATGCCGGTACAGAAAGCATACTCAATCACCGAGATTGTCCGACTCATCAAGCAGTATGACTTCAGCGGACAGCGAAGAGTCAGCTTTGAGTACACAATGTTTGCAGGGCACAATGACACAGCCCGACACGCGGATGCCCTGCTGAAATTGCTCAGAGGTCTCGAATGCCGCGTAAACCTGATAAGATTCCATAAGATACCAGATTTTCCGTTTGAGAGCAGTTCGGCCCGAAATATGGAAGTATTTAGAGACAGACTTAACGAAAATGGATTAATATGCACAATTCGTTCATCAAGGGGAGAAGATATTTTAGCTGCCTGTGGCATGCTTGCAGGACAGCATCAGCAGCAATAGCGCTGCTGATATTCGCTTTGAGCGCAGAGGCGCAGGACTACCCTAACAGCCTCTCTTGCGATAGCGTCAATCCAAGCGCTGACTCGCTTTTCTTTGAGCGCACTCGCAAGCAAATGGACAAGATACGCCGCAACCAGAGACGCCCAACCGTCGGACTCGTTCTTTCCGGTGGTGGAGCAAAAGGTGCCGCAGAAGTGGGAGTGCTGAAGTATCTTGAAGAGATGAACATACCTATCGACCTGATATGCGGCACCAGCATAGGAGGACTGATTGGAGCCATATATTCAATCGGTTATACCAGTGACGACGTCAAGGAGCTGTTTACCTCACAAGACTGGGATATGATACTGAGCGACAAGGTTTCATATGAGCACATGCATTATAACACCAAGATTGCTCAGTCACAGTATCTTCTCACAATCCCATTTCAGCTCAGAGACATCAAGAACAACAAGATCTTTGAAGATCTACAAGTCGAAGACAATGTCTTTGCGGCATCGCTCCCTAGCGGAATAGCTTCCGGATTTAATGTCAACAACCTAATCAGCTCACTGACAATAGGATACCAGGACAGCCTTGATTTTTCTACGCTTCCGATTCCTTTTGTATGTGTAGCTTCAGACGTCGTATCAGGCAAGGCCAAGAACTGGACTTCAGGCTCGTTAAATGATGCGATGCGCTCGACCATGTCAATCCCCGGACTGTTTACTCCTCTTCGCACCGACGATGCAATCCTGGTAGACGGAGGCACAAGAAATAATTTTCCGTGTGATCTTGCCAAGGCAATGGGAGCAGATATAGTGATCGGTGTAGACCTTTCACAAGCTAATATCGTTTACAAGGATATCAACAATATCGGCAATATAGCAGCACGATTTATTGATATGCTCAGTAACGATTCATATAACAAGAACGTCAAGATACCAGACATTTACATCAAGCCTGATTTAAGTGGTTATGATATGCTAAGCTTCAATACAGAAGCCATCGACACGATGATTATCAGGGGCTACCA
>JAFNUQ010000144.1 GCA_017383945.1 Bacteroidales bacterium
CAGACTTTATCCACGATAGAGAGAAGCCACTAGCCTTTTACTATTTTGGTAAAGAAAGAGATGCGTGGAAGATGATTGCTAAAACAAGTTCCGGTGGTGCATGCATCAACGATGTAGTTATGCACATTGCCAACGAGAATCTTCCATTTGGAGGCGTAGGCAACTCTGGTATGGGCCGTTATCATAGTAAGGAGAGCTTTGATGCATTTACCCATAAAAGAGCAGTGGTCAGCACCAAGACCTGGGCTGACACACCGTTTAGATATATGCCATACAAGCTATTTGGTATAGCAAAGAAAGTGATTTAGCTTTTCTTGATTTTACGGACGCTTAAACCCGTAACAACAAGGAAAATGCTCATCAGTGGGCTGATCCAGCAGAAAAATGCATAAGGGAGGTAGCTCATCGTTGCAACGCCGAGCACGCTAGCTTGAGTCGCACCACAAGAATTCCAAGGCACCAGTACCGAAGTTACTGTTCCGGAGTCTTCGATGGTGCGACTTAGCATTTCCGGTGTGAGACCATGGTTCTCATAGGCCTTAGAAAACATCTTTCCTGATAGTACTATGGTGAGGAACTGGTCGGCAACTACAATATTGAGTAGCAGACAGTTGAGTACTGTAGCTGTGACAAGTGACGAAGTCTTCTGAATCTTGCTGATCATAGCTTCTGTGATGCGGTTCATGAAGCCGGCAGACTCCATCATACCTCCAAATGTCATCGCCATCAATACGAGCCATACAGTATTGAGCATACCTGCCATACCTCTTGTCGTGAGCAGAGAATCAAGCGAAGGCTCCCCTACCTTAATCTCAGATGTTCCATATAGTGAGCGCATCAGAACATCCATTATATTACCCTCGCTGCCGGCAATTCCGACCAAGACGTCATGTTGGAAGATCAATGCACAGCCCAGGCCCAGGAAACTTGCAATTACCAATATCGCAAGTACCGGCATCTTTTTATATATCATATATCCGACTGCTGCCGGAACGATAAAAACCCAAGGAGTGATGTTAATATTTGTTTTGAGCGCTTCCTGAATTGCCTGAATCTCGCTCATATCAGCAGCGCTACTACTGCCAAATAGTGATATTAAAGAAAAGATAATCAGCGTTATAACAAATGCAGGGGCAGAGCTGCGCATCAAAAACTTGATATGGGTCATCAAGTCCACGTTACAAGCACTTGCTGCAAGATTTGTCGTGTCGCTGAGTGGTGAAACCTTATCTCCAAAATAAGCGCCGGAGATGAGCGCACCGGCTGTGATTGCCGGATTGATGCCCAGTGCATTGCCCATACCCAGAAGAGCAACGCCAATGGTGGCAATTGTTGTCCATGAGCTACCTGTACACACAGAAATGATTGCGGAAATCACCAATGTTGCCGGAAGGAAATATTCGGCTCTGAGTATGCTCAAGCCATAGTAGATGAAATTGGGGATTACTCCACCAATCATCCAGGATCCGGCAATCATACCGATGCTGAAAAGTATAAGGATGGCTGTTGTGCTGGCGGATACGGTTTTAACCACGCCATCCATCAGATTATCCCACTTCTTGCCGTGTAGCTTGGCTAGCAATGCGGTAAATAAGGCAGCTAGTAACAAAGATACCTGACTAGGACCAGAAAGTGGGTCGCAGTCAAGTATGATAATACTGATTGATAATAAAAGTACCAGCACTATTATCGGTAGTACAGCTACCAATAGTGCTGGTTTTTTGTCTTTATTGTACATTATTTGATGGTCTCTACCAGAGCAAGGACTCTAGCTCTATTGTCTGCTATATCACCCTGGTCTCCATTGCACTCGTAGTATTTGCCTGCCTCTTTATAGAATGCGATAAGTGGCTCTGTCTGTGCGTGATATGTGTTGATGCGGTTGGTGATAGTCTCGTCTGAGGCGTCGTCAGCTCTGCCCTCGATTGCTGCTCTGTGGGCGATGCGCTTGCGCACTACTTCGTCTGAAATCATAATGCCGATAACTCCTGTGATTTCCTCGCCTCTTTTTGCAAGGATTGCATTAAGGTCTGCAGCCTGGGCAAGGTTGCGAGGGAAACCGTCAAGCAGGAATCCATCCACGCCCTTGATTGTGTCAAATGCTGACTCAATCATACCCTCAACAACAGCGTCTGGCACGAGAGAACCGGCATCAATGAGTTTCTTTGCTTCTTTGCCAAGCTCACTGCCAGCTGCAATTTCTGCTCTGAGTAGCTCTCCTGTGGAGATGTGCTTGAGATTATACTTCTCTGCGATAGCTGAGGCGTGTGTGCCTTTGCCAGCCCCCGGAGGGCCGAATAAGATGTAATACTTCATGTTATTATTCAATTACGTAGATATCTTTATAATTACGTCCCAACTCATCATAATCCAGACCGAAGCCCACGATGAATGCGTTAGGAATCTCCATGCCCACATAGTCCAGGACTACGTCTTTATCATAGACATCAGGCTTGAGAAGCATAGTGCAGATCTTGACATCTTTTGCACCTTTGTCTAAAAGCATTTCCTTGAGAGCGACAATTGTGTTGCCAGTATCAACAATATCTTCACATACGATGATGCTGCGACCTTTTACGTCGGTTGTGAGTCCAAGAGCTGTGAGCACTGTGCCTGTCGACTTAGTACCTTGATATGAAGATAATTTGACAGACATCAATTCGCAGTTGAATTTGAATCTTAGCAACACCTCTGAAGTAAAAGGAATCGCTCCATTGAGAACGCAAAGTACAAGAGGAACTTCTGAAGAACCTTCAAAATCTTTATTGACTTTTTCGGCAACCTTATCAATTGCCTTCATTATCTCTTCGTTGGAGATATATGGTACAAAATGCTTGTCGTGAAGTTTAATTTTATTTTCCATTATTAGTCAAATAACCCTCTAATTTACTAATTATTTTTATATTAGTACCCAAAACTTAGACTATGATGTTACTTCTTCTGCTTTTTGCCCTCATTTCAGGGCCAGACTATTATGATGCATTGCTGTTTCTTGCAGGTGCCGGTACAATTGAAGAACTCTCCGAGGAGGATATGGAGCGCTATGACAATCTTGCCAAGCACCCAATAGATATCAATAATGCTTCTCGTTCCAAACTTCTGTCTTGTGGCCTGTTTACTCGCTTCCAGGTAGCTTCAATAGTAGAATATCGCCAGATGAGCGGAGATATTCTCTCGCTTGCCGAGCTATCTCTAGTGGATGGTTTCAACTCTGAATTGGCGGATGCACTTTCTCACTTTATCAGCGTTAAGTCCCGGTTTCCAGGGTCCCATCGTGATTCTCGTGATTTCAGTCAGGATTTAGTGCTGGCATCTGCTCTGAGATCTTCC
>JAFNUQ010000145.1 GCA_017383945.1 Bacteroidales bacterium
ATTTAAAAGAATCTAATAGTAAATATATTTTAACGTTGGATTTAGTATATGATAAAGTTATGAAGGTTGTTAATAATACTAATATTGAGAAAGTTATTGTTAGTAGCGGGGCTTTTGTGTGCAATGATGATTGCCAATGCCCAAGATCTCAATGTAACCAAGTCTCCTGACGGAAGTAAAGAGGCTTTTACTAGAGATAATGATCTGTGGGTTAGGGATTTGACTGACTCTCTTGAAACCCGTCTGACTTTTGACGGCACAGACTTGATCCTCAATGGCTATGCTTCCTGGGTCTACTATGAGGAGATCTTCGGCAGAGCCTCCAGATACAAGGCTTTCTGGTGGAGTCCTGACTCACAGAGGCTTGCATACTATCGTTTTGACAATAGCGAAGTCCCTATGTTCCCTATCTACTCTGCTGTGGGACAAGGTGGCTCCCTCTCTCAGACCCGTTATCCTAAATCGGGTCAGAGCAACCCTACAGTCAGAGTGGGCATCATAGACCTCTCTGCGCAGGAAAAGACCACTGTCTGGGCTGATTTTGATGAAAAACTTGATCAGTACTTCGGCACTCCGTTCTGGTCTGCTGACTCCAAGGAACTCTATGTGAGCTGGATGCCACGCAGACAGTATCAGCTGGAACTCTATGCTGTCAGCGCAGCAGATGGAGCCAAGAGAAATGTGTATAGCGAGAAATACAAGACCTGGATCGAGTGGATTGATGGTATGATATTTACCGACAAGGGTTTATATATGGTCAGAGACTTTGAGACAGACTGGCAGCAGATATATTTCCTATCTTTTGACGGGCAGCTCACAAGACTCACAGATGGGCAGAACTGGGGCGTCAGCCTCCTCAAGCTCAACGAGAAGAAAGGCGATCTTTACTTCACAGCAAAGAGGGATTCGCGTCTGCATGCATCTCTCTATAGACTTGATAAGAAGGGTAAAATCACCCTGTTGAGCGATCCTGAATACAATATTGGAGGAGTAAATCTATCTGAGGATTTTAAATCGTTTACCGCGATGATGTCCAACGCCCGCACCCCGATGATGTTTGTTGAAGGTCGCACGGATAAGGCTTCTTTGGAAGTGGTCAGAAAGATGGATGCTGATCTTGAAAATCAACCTTCGCCACAGATTGTAAAGATAGAAAACGACGGTTTTGACCTTTATGCGTTGATGAGCCTTCCTAAGAACTTTGATCCAAGCAATAAATATCCGGTAGTTATGACTCTTTATGGAGGACCTGGAACTGCCTATGTGAGAGATACTTGGGGAGATCGCGACGCTTCAAATAAATGGTGCTGGGAAAACGGTATCATCCACATTGTCTGCGATCCTCGTTCCTCTGGAGAAAATGGCCGCCGAGGTATGGATCAGGCACACAAGCAGATGACAGTAATAGAGCTTCAGGACTATATCGCGTGGGCAAAATGGCTGCAGAGCCAGAGCTATGTGGCAGCAGACCGCATCGGCGTCCAGGGCTTTTCTTTTGGAGGAACAACTACCTCAATGCTTGTGCTCAGATATCCTCAATACTTCCGTTGCGGTGTAGCCGGTGGTGGCGTATATGACTGGATGCTCTATGATACTCACTATACTGAGAGATTCATGGACACTCCAGAGTTTAACGCAGACGGATACAAGCGTGCCTCAGTGCTGACGTATATTCCTGAGATCTTCTCTGAGGAGAACAAAGGCCCTAAACCTCTCCCTGGAGCACTCAAGATTACTCACGGAACAGGCGACGATAACGTGCATTTCCAGAATACACTCCAGCTCATTGATGCTCTTCAGAAAGTAAATTATCAGTTTGAACTGATGATCTATCCTGACGGTATGCATGGCTATCGTGGTTACCAGAGTGTGCACGACAAGACTGCAGATCAGGCATTCTGGACCAAGTGGCTGCTTGACTAATGGCAGGGTTTGCTGATATACTCAAGGATCTTGAGAAGTCCAACGAGCGCAAGTTGAGGACTAAGCTTCCTGACTGGGCGGAGCATTTTGCCGAGCTTAGTCTGCCTACCTCTCTGTCCCTGGAGCAGTGTTCTTCCACTCTCACCGCTCAATATAAGGTATCTTTGCTTGATGCCTATCTGCCTGAAGGGCAGGGTGTTGTCTGCGATCTCACCGGTGGACTTGGTGTAGACAGTATGGCATTTGCCCGAAGGGCTGCACGGGTGCATTATTTTGAGATGCAGCCTCAGCTCGCAGAGGCAATGAAGCACAATTCGGCAGTCTTCGGCCTGTCAAATATCGATATTCATTGCGAGGAAGTCGGGCGGCAGACGCAGCTCCCCGAGTGCGATGTTGTGTATGCGGATCCCGCCAGGCGAAGCAGTAGCGGAAGTAAGGTTTTCCTCCTGGAGGACTGCACGCCGAATATCCTTCCGATGCTCCCGCAGCTGCTCCAATCGTCAAAGCTGGTAATGCTCAAGCTCGCGCCGATGGCTGATATCTCGATGCTCTGCAAGCGTCTTGGCCAATGCCTGAAAGAGCTTCACGTGGTGAGCGCGCGAGGAGAAGTCAGGGAACTCCTCTGCCTCTTGGAGAAAGGCCACCAGGGCGAAGCGGAAATCGTAGTGACCGAGCTAAGCGAATGCAAGAAGCCTGAAGAGTGCCGCCTGCTTCTCTCTCAGGAAAGAGATGCTGCACTTCAGCTTGCTGACTCTGTTTCTGTGGGCGATACTCTGCTTGTGCCGAGCGCAGCTCTGATGAAGGCCGGTGCTTTTAAACTCATTAGCCGTCAATGGGGCGCCAGGAAGCTCGACGTCTCGACTCATCTGTATCTGCAATCATCCGATCAGGAGCCTCCGCATGCATTCTTCAGTGCATATCAGATTGAACAGGTGCTTGAGTTTGGCAAGGCTGCTATGCGACAACTCGCTACGCAATACCCTAAGGCTGAGGTGATTGCTCGTAATATGCCGCTCTCTAGCGATGCGCTTGCGGCCAAAATGAAGATAAAGAGGGGAGGGGATGTGTTTATTTTTGCCTGCAAGACAAAAACTATGGGCGAAGTTTTCCTGGTTACAAAGAAAAAGCTTATATTTGAGGATTAGACAATAATACATAAACTATAGACCAATGAAAGAATTTGAACTTAGAGCACAAGCCTGGCTTAATGGAGAAGGCTTTGATCACGAGACCAAGATGAAGGTTCGTCAGCTCATCAACGGAGACCCTGCAGAGCTTGAGGATGCTTTCTATAAGAATCTTGAGTTTGGTACCGGTGGCCTTAGAGGCATCATGGGTGTAGGTACCAACAGAATGAACAAATACACAGTGGGTATGGCGACTCAGGGTCTTGCCAACTACATTCTCTCTCACTATGAGGGTGATGACCCTAAGGTATGTATCTCTTATGACTCCCGCAATAACAGCAAGGAGTTTGCAAAGATTACAGCCGATGTGCTTTCTGCCAATGGAATTCACGTCTATATTTTTGATAATATCCGCCCTACTCCTGAGATGAGTTATGCTGTCCGTCTCAAAGGCGCTGTTGCCGGTGTGATGATTACAGCTTCTCACAACCCTAAGGAGTATAACGGCTACAAAGTGAGCTGGTCTGACGGTGGTCAGGTGACTTCCCCTGTGGACAAAGAGATTGTAGCTGAGGTTGCCAAGATTACAGACCCTTCAATGGTTAAGTTTGAGAAGGGACTTCGTTGTGGTGAGATTGAGGCCATGGGCGCAGATGTTGACGAGCAGTATCTCAAAGATCTTCTCTCTTTGAGCCTCGCCGGAGACCTCTGCCAGAAGCACTCAGACTTCAAGATCGTATATACTCCACTTCACGGTTGTGGTGTGAGACTCGTTCCGGAAATCCTTTCTAGAATCGGTTTCAAGAACATTATCCACGTCCCTGAGCAGGATATTTCTGATGGTGATTTCCCTACAGTAGTTTCTCCAAATCCAGAGGAACCAGCAGCTCTCAAGCTTGCTCTTGATAAGGCGGAAGAGACTGGTGCTGACCTTGTTATGGGCACTGACCCGGATGCGGACAGAATTGGTATCGCAGTAAGAGATAACGAAGGCAAGATGGTTCTTCTCAATGGTAACCAGACTGCATCGCTCGTTACATACTATATCCTTTCTCGCAGAAAAGAGGCCGGTACACTTGGCGAAGGCAAGTACGTAGTGAAGACTATCGTGACTACAGAACTTCTGACAGAAATCTGTGCAGGATTTGGTGTACCTGTATACAATGTGCTCACAGGATTCAAGTACATTGCAGAGATCGTCAAGAGAGAAGAGAAGCTCGGCAACGAATTCATCTGCGGTGGCGAGGAGAGCTACGGCTTCAATGTGGGCGAATTTGTGCGTGATAAGGATGCTCAGGTGACAGCAATGATGATCGCAGAGTGTGCTGCTTGGGCTGCC
>JAFNUQ010000011.1 GCA_017383945.1 Bacteroidales bacterium
GCAGCCTTGGCACTCACTCTTGCTGTAAGCTGCAACAACGCACCAAAGACATCTACAACTGAGAGCAAGGCTGAGGCTAAGACCGAGGTTGGCGCATCAGACCTCGCATTTGTAAGAACAGACGCAGTTTTTGCTGAGTCAGAGATCTTCAAGACTGAGGGTGTAGCTCTCCAGACTAAGAACGAGAAGACTCAGAAGAGCCTTGCTGAGAAGGAGCAGAAGCTTCAGAACGAGATGGTACAGCTTCAGGAGAAGTACCAGAAGGGTCTTATCACCACTATTGAGGCACAGCGCAAGGAGCAGGATATCCAGAAGCGTGTAGCAGCATATCAGGAGAGTGCTCAGAAGCAGCTCCGCGCACTTGAGGAGGAGAATATGGTGTTCCAGAACCGTATGGCTGACCTTATGCAGCGTGCTATTGACGAGATTAACTCTGATGGCGCATACAAGATGATTGTAAACGCAACTGCGCTTCTTGATGCATCTGACGAGCTCGATATCACCTCTATTGTCCTTGACAAGGTTAACCAGCTCTACGCTGCTGACAAGGCTGCTGCAAAGAGCGAGAAATAATCTAAAAACAGACTCTAAATGGGCTTTATTCCATTTACACTGATTGACTTTATTGACATATTCCTTGTGGCGTGTCTGATGTATAGCATCTATCGCGCCACAAGGGGTACTAGTGCTCCCTATATCTTCTTCGGAATCATTATCATCATTATTGCGTGGGTAATGGTCCGAGCTCTGAATATGGAGCTACTATCGTCTATACTCGGTCAGGTAATCAGCGTAGGAGTTATTGCCCTAATAATTATCTTCCAGCCAGAGATTCGCCGTTTCTTACAGCTTATCGGTATGCGTCAGAAGGAGTTTGACTTCATCTCACGAATGTTCTCTTCTGTCCGCAAAAAGGAGGCTATAAACACCTCTCCGATAGTCTCTGCCTGTCTGGATATGAGCAACACAAAGACCGGTGCACTGATTGTCATCCGTCAAAGAGACGATCTAATGTTTGTTATCGAAAACGGCATTACCCTTGACGCAAATATCTCGGTCTCACTGCTCAAGAATATCTTCTTTAAGAATGCACCTCTCCACGACGGTGCTGTGATTATTGAAGACAACCACATTGTGGCTGCAAAGTGCATCCTACCGGTAACACAGTCCGATGTTCCGAAGGATTACGGCACACGACACCGCTCTGCTATAGGTATGAGCGAGCTTACAGATGCCGTTATTGTTGTCGTCTCTGAAGAGACAGGCAGCATCTCAATTGCCAAGAACGGACAACTCAAACACAACATTGACCCACAGAAATTTGCCGGCGCACTTAAAAAGGCTCTGGGTCAGTAACTGTTTGCTACGCAGAAAGCGAGTACCGAAGCTTTTTGAAAAAAGCTTCACCAAAAACTTTATGAAAAACTTCGTTTTTCTTCCGTGCTGATGCGGATTTAGGATAGCCTTGCGGCTACTACAATAAAAAAGAGAGATATGCTTTTGCTCAAGTAAACTTGGCAAGCAATCTCTCTTTTCCATTGTACCATCTACGATGGCCAACCTAAATCCGAATA
>JAFNUQ010000146.1 GCA_017383945.1 Bacteroidales bacterium
ATTTGCCTGAGTCTCAATAATATGGAAATTCTCCGCAAATGCTCGCTTGTCGCTAAGGCAACGCTCATAGGAATGCAGCAGAACCGCATCTTCAATCTTGCAACGCCCCTTGCGGTAGAAAGCAATCTGCGGGATGCGCTCTATCTGGCGAATATTGCGTCCTGCCTCTATTGCGCGCGTGAGTTCAAGCATTGTGCGCTCTCCCATACCGTAGCAAAGCCAGTCAGCACCGCTATCCACAAGGATGGAAGGCATCAGGCGATCGTCCCAATAGTCATAGTGACACAGACGTCTCAAGGAAGCCTCAACGCCTCCAATCACCACAGGGACTTCCGGCCAGAGCTGCTTTAGAATCTTAGTATACACAGTCACTGCCCTATCCGGACGTTGTCCAAAACGTCCCTCCGGAGTATAGGCATCATCGTGGCGAAGACGCTTAGCCGCAGTATAATGGTTGACCATCGAGTCCATTGCTCCTGAATTGACAGCAAAGAAAAGCCTTGGCGCGCCCAATTTCTTGAAGTCACGCAGGTCGTCTCGCCAGTTAGGTTGCGGGACTACAGCAATCCTATAGCCAGCTTTCTGAAGGTATCTGCTGATGCAAGCAGTGCCAAAACTTGGGTGGTCCACAAAGGCATCACCTGTAAAAAAGATAATGTCTATGTAGTCCCACCCAAGCTTCTGAACCTCTTTCAAAGAGGTTGGGATATTACATTCTGTCAGGGAGTTCAATTCCAAGAATTTTCATACCTCTACGAAGCACACGTGCAAGAGTATCGATGAGCACAAGGCGCATTGCAAGAAGCTCTTTCTGTGGTTCTTTAAGGATAGTGGTATCGTGATAGTACTGATTAAACTCCTTAGAAATCTCATAGCAGTAGTTGGCAATGAGAGCTGGAGAAAGCGCTGCAGCTGCCTCAGATACTTTCTGTGGATAAGAAAGAAGGAGCTTGATGAGTCTTACCTCCTTGGCACTAAGCTCTACATTGTCTGCAAGAGCCGGCGCAATGTTCTGATCCGCAGCCTTGCGGAGGATAGACTGGATGCGCGCATGTGTATACTGAATGAACGGACCTGTATTTCCGTTGAAATCAATACTTTCCTTAGGGTTGAAGAGCATCTTCTTCTTTGGATCTACCTTCAAGATAAAATACTTGAGGGCGCCGAGGCCGATATTTCTGTAAAGTGCCTCTTTTTCCTCCTCTGCAAGATCCGCGAGCTTGCCGCTCTCTTCAGAGCTGCTCTTGGCCTCTTCATACATTTTCTCAATCAGATCATCTGCATCAACTACAGTACCCTCACGAGACTTCATCTTGCCCTCTGGAAGCTCTACCATACCATATGAAAGGTGGAATATCTGGTCTGCCCAATCAAAACCAAGTTTTGAGAGAATGAGTTTAAGAACCTGGAAGTGATAGTTCTGCTCATCACCCACCACATAGATATGAGAATCAAGCTTGTACTCGTTGAATCTGCTCTCTGCAGTACCAAGATCCTGAGTCATATAGACAGATGTACCATCTGAGCGGAGAAGAAGCTTGCGATCAAGGCCATCAGCAGTGAGGTCACACCACACGGATCCGTCGGGGTCTCTTACAAGCACACCCATATCCAATCCCTTCTGCACCAACTCCTTACCAAGGAGATAGGTCTGATGCTCATAGTATGTTTTGTCAAAGCTGATTCCAAGAGCCTTGTATGTCTGGTCAAAACCAGCAAACACCCACTCGTTCATCATCTGCCAGAGTGCTCTGACAGCTGGATCGCCATCTTCCCACTTTACAAGCATATCATGAACATCCTCCATCACTGAAGGATCTTCTTTTTCCATCTTTGCAAACTCCACATAGCAGTCACCTACAAGATGATCACCCTTCTTGCCGCAACTCTCCGGAGTAGCTCCGTTAAATCGTTTTTCCCAAGCATACATTGACTTGCAGATATGCACGCCACGGTCATTGACGAGAGTTGTCTTGATCACATCGTCACCAGCAGCTTTGAGAAGATCAGAAACAGAAGAACCAAGAAGGTTATTTCTGACATGGCCAAGGTGAAGAGGCTTATTTGTATTTGGAGATGAGAACTCCACCATCACCTTTCTGCCTGTCGGAGGAAGCTGACCGAAGTCCTTATCTGTGTGCATTGTCTGAAGGGCATCTCTCCAAAACAGAGGAGAAAGACAGATATTCAGATAACCCTTAACAGAGTTGAAAGCAGTGATCTCCTCGCAATTCTGACAAAGCCACTCACCGATAGACACGCCTGTCGCATCAGGAGACTGACGTGTAATCTTGAGAAGAGGAAATACTACCAATGTAAAATCGCCTTCAAACTCCTTGCGGGTTGCTTGAATCTGAAGAGACGAAGCTTCAACATCTGCGTTATAAATAGCCTTTATGGCCTCTGAGGCCTTTGAGGCGATAAAAAGTTCTGGAGTCATTATCCTAGATAGGTTTTGAGCAACTTGCTTGCTGATGGTTTTTTGAGTTTACGGATAGCTTTTTCTTTAATCTGACGTACTCTCTCTCTGGTGAGATCAAGTCTCTCGCCGATCTCTTCAAGAGTCATCTCCTGACAGCCGATACCAAAGAACGACTTGATGATTTCTCTCTCACGAGGAGTAAGAATCTGAAGAGCTCTCTCAATCTCGGTGCTGAGGGACTCATTGGTCAAACCACGATCTGCGCTTGGCGAATCATCGTTAGGGAGCACATCAAGGAGGCTATTATCTTCACCCTCAACAAATGGGGCATCAACACTCACGTGACGGCCTGAAACTCTCAGTGTATCAGCAATTTTATCCTTAGGGATATCAATCATCTCAGCAAGCTCCTCGGTTGATGGCTGACGCTCATTTTCCTGCTCAAACTTGCCAAGTGCCTTGTTGATCTTGTTAAGTGAGCCCACCTGGTTGAGTGGAAGTCTCACGATACGGCTCTGCTCTGCGAGAGCCTGCAGGATGGACTGACGGATCCACCATACTGCATAGGAGATAAACTTGAAACCACGGGTTTCATCAAACTTTTCAGCAGCCTTGATCAGACCGAGATTACCTTCATTGATAAGGTCAGGAAGGCTGAGACCCTGGTTCTGATATTGCTTTGCCACTGACACAACAAAACGGAGGTTTGCTCGAGTGAGTTTCTCAAGCGCTTCCTTATCGCCTTTACGGATTCTTTGGGCGAGTTCAACTTCTTCTTCTGGGGAAACCAACTCCTCACGACCAATCTCCTGGAGATATTTGTCCAAAGACGCACTCTCACGATTGGTAATAGACTTTGTAATCTTTAGCTGTCTCATTATAGTAAATAAAATAAAAATCACGGCTTGAGGTAACCCCAAGCCGTGACATTATTTTCTGTCTAGCATTAGAGCCACCTATTCATCTTTGCCAAATCCGAAGTAGCCAGGTCTGCCGTTAGCAGTAATACCCTCGATGAAGATAGAACGTTTGCTCTTCTTTGCAATCTCTATCACATCCTTTGGTTCCTTGACCTTCTGATCGTTGACATAAAGGATGGTAAATCCGTTTTCTCCGCCTGCCTTAGCGACCTTTCCATTACCTACAGAAACGATCTCTACGCCCTTCTGGCCAGCCTTTAAGCTTGCTCCATAGAACAACACTGTACCATCATCAGCTACTGCAACAGCAGACTCTTCTTCAGTGAGGAACTGAATATTGAACACGTGTTCTTTTGAGTCGCGGATGATTGTAATAGTGGCTTTATCGCCAGGGCGGAAACTATTTACCTTCTCTTGAAGTCCCGAAGGAGTCTTGATAGGAGTGTCATCGATAGCAACGATCACATCTTTGCTCTTGATACCGGCTCTATCAGCTGCGCTTCCAGGTGAAACTTCGTGTATATATACGCCATCAACTGAAGAAAGTTTCATTTCTTTTGCCATTTCTGATGTAATTTGGCTCATAGACACACCAAGCTTTGCTCTCTTTACTGAGCCAAAATCTATGATATCAGAAATAACCTTTGCGACAATATTTGAAGGAACCGCAAATGAATATCCAGCATAAGCTCCAGTAGTTGAGATGATTGCAGTATTTACACCTACCAGCTTTCCTTCTTTATTGACAAGTGCACCACCCGAGTTTCCTGGGTTAACTGCTGCATCGGTCTGGATAAAAGATTCAATTTTAAATTCGCCTGTCCTGTTTGGCATTGAGCGTCCTTTTGCGCTAACGATACCAGCTGTGATAGTAGATCTGAGTTCCTCACCCAACGGACTTCCGATAGCAAGTACCCACTCGCCCAAGCGAAGTTTATCAGAATCAGCGAGTTCGAGATATGGAAGTTTGGTCTCATCGATCTTAATAAGAGCAATATCGGTAGCAGGATCTGTACCGATCACCTCTGCCTTATAGGTGCGGTTATCATTGAGTGTGACCTCAAGTTCTGTCGC
>JAFNUQ010000147.1 GCA_017383945.1 Bacteroidales bacterium
CCCAGTCATCAGCCTCGTCAGGGTTTGTCATAGGGATAGCAGATGAATATAGAGCAGTAGCGTGGTTGATCTTAGCTTCGTCAATCTTGAGCTTAGTCCAATCCATCACCTTGTTTGTGAAGAAGTTACCCTTGATTTCAGGATCGCTCTCAGGGAATGAGATGCTCCAAGCTCTATCGATGGCGATCTTCTCACCTTCATATGCTACATAGTTCCAGCTTGCAGCCTCCACATCATTAGGGAATGTCTTGATGAGGAGAGACTCGCCAGGACCCATCTGGAGGCGGATCTCTGCACAACCATCAGCTGCGCTTCTAACCTGAGCCTTTCCGCTCTTGCCTGTAAGAGGGTCATAAATCATAGCAGAACCTGCTGGAGTTGCGAGCTTAACCCAACCGTTGACGCTCTTATCCTGGAGCATTACTGCGAAGTAGTTGTAACCGCCTACTTCGTTGGCACGACGGATCATAGAACCACCGTGAACGCTCTTGAACTCTTCAGCTTTCTTGGTAGCAAATACTTTTGCCATTGTAGTTGCCTTGCCAAACGAGCGAGCAACCTTCTTGAATTCTTTTCTGCGGGCAGCGAGATCGTGAAGACCTGGAACGTCCTGAGGAACATTGCCGATGAAGTATACAGGGACTCCCTGTGCTTTGAGCTCTACAAGTCTCTGAGCTGTCTCAACAGGCATAAATGTACATGAAGGAACGATCACTGGCTTGGTGATCTCGGCAGAAAGAAGCTGACTATCAGAAATATAGTCTGCGTCATATCCGCTTGCAACTATTTCGTTCATTACAGCCTTGAGCTCAGGGAGAGTTCTATCCATGCTATGGATGTCAAACATCATATAAGGAGTCTGAGCATTCTTGCTCCAAGCATCGTATACTGGGAAGTAGAGAAGGAAGTCAGCATCCGGGCTACCTGCTGTGAGGAATGCCTGGCAGCGCTCGATATATTCAAAGAGAGCTGGAGCATCTTTCCACATAGCACCTGTAGGTGACATGTTGATAGAAGCATAGAACATCCAACCAGGGAACTCTACACCCTTAGGAGAGTATGGTGCACCGTGGAAATAGATGTGGTTTACACCTGCTACAAACATCTGATCAAGCTCTGGCTTGCACTGGCTGAGAGATGTGCGGAAGTGCTCGGTCATCCAAGTAAGAGATTCTGCTGAAACATACTTCTTACCAGTGACGTGAGCTGCAGAAGAAGCAAACTTCAATACAGCAGGGTCACCGTCGTTCTTTCTCTTGATAGGGTCCTGACGAAGTCCTGGGAAGTTGAAATCGCTTCTTCCGTAGGTCTCGCACTCAGGGATATCTACGATACCATATACATCAAGAAGGTTTGCAGGAGAACCATGAGACTGGTTGCGTACCTGTGAGCCATGTGAGTGACACCACTCAACCCAAGGGTTGATAAAGTTGTCGATGAGCACATTGCCAAGGCACTCACGGTAATCCATGATAGCTCTTTGATAATCAGTCATCTTTGCAGGGTTTGGCTTGCTCATATCAGGTCTCTGACGAGGTGCGCCTGGAGCTGGTTTTGCCTGCTCTCTGTTCTGAACAAGGAATGGTACGATGTCGTAGCCATACTTCTCTTTAAAGATTTCTGGGAACTTCTCGGTCCAGTTGGCACCGTATACCTCATATGAATCGTTAAAGAATGTGTTAGGCCATTTTGCGCCACTCTTCTCAAAAGCTTTGTCAAATCTCTCGAGATAAACCTTGAGTGCCTCTGGGTTGTAGTGATCCATTACCCAACCCTCGCCACCTGGAGCGGCTCTCTTTACTTTCTGACCGGTCTGGACAGTCTTAACGCCATCAGCAGTAACTTCCATCTTCTTGGCAGCAAGTTCTGGAGTGATGTGAGGTCCACCAAATGGCCAGCCAGTACCGTTGTTCATATCGCACTGGAGACCAAGTCTTTCTGACTCGCTCACCAAGTACTTGTACATCTCCATCCATTTATCAGAAAGATAATCGATGTCGTTGGCTTCGTTGTTTTTTACGCCATAGATAGGAGTGACTTCATAGCCACCGATACCTGCCTTGGCAAACTCTTCAAGATTGTAAGTAAGACCTTCTCTATCAACCGCACTGCCGAGCCACCACCATCTTACAAATGGCTTGTTCTCGTTGGTCGGAGTGTACCAGTCAGTATTCTGCGCAAAGCCATTAGAGACTGATACAAGCGAGAGGAGTGAAAGAAAAACGAATTTTAGTTTCATATAAATAGATTTATTTTAAATATTTAGCAAGTGGATGATTTGCCTTCTTGAGACCTTCTGCAAACGATTTTGCATTTCTTTCTGCGCCTTTGCGAGAAGTATGGGTGTGATCGTTTTTGTAGTACTCCTTTGTTGCTTCAGGGCCGATTGTATCAAAGAAATCAGCAGTGATATTGTGCATATCAATGAAGTCAACGCCAGTCTGCTCTACAACCTCCTTACACCATGTAGTGTAGGTGTCGTTTCTACGCTCCATCTTGCCCTCAGGCCACTCGTTGCGTGGAGTGATGCTGAGGAGAATAGGAATACCACCTTTTTCTCTCACGTCACCGATAAACTTGCGGAGGTACCAGCCATAAGTGTACACTACTTGATACATACGCTTGTTAGGCATGAAGTAGTTCTTGTTCTCATCACCTGCTCCTGCGAGTTCTGCTCTGAATGGAGGTGCGCTGACAGGACCGAAATCGTTATGGCCAAACTGGATCACTACGTAGTCGCCTGGTTCAATGCTGTTGTAAACCTTGTCCCAACGACCCTCATCAAGGAAAGTACGTGCACTGCGGCCAGCCTTGCCGGCATTTACCAGTGTGATCTTCTCAGGGTCAAACACTGTTTCGAGTACGCTACCCCAACCCCACATTCCGTTAGGGTCTGAGTCTGAGTTCTGAATAGTACTGTCACCTGTCACGATGAGTGCAGGCTTGCCAGGCTCTCTTGTAAATTCCTGCTTAGGGAGGTCAAGAGGAAGAAGATATTGCTTGAGGTCTGATGCTTCACAGGCTGCAATGCCTTCAGCTGCGCTACGAGCATTGTTGTCGGCACCAAAAGCGCTGGTGTGGATGGTGTCCTTGTAGAACATATACTTTACCTTTGCTTTGCCGAATTTCTCAAATTTCTTTGCAGAGATATCCTCAAGATCTACGACAGGAACGTTCTTTTCTGCACCGATAGCCTTGATCCAATCTGTAAATGTGCCGATCTTGCGTCTTGCAGAACCATCTTCTTCCCACTGGTCGCGTGGGGTGAGAGTGAAGAGGATAGGGTAGGCTCCAACCTCTCTTACCTCATCAATATATCTACGGAGATACTCGCCATATGTATACACAACCTCAAGGTCTCCGTTTCTGTCAAATAACTCAAACTCTTCCTTTCCGATGCCTGGGATAGATGAGCGTCCCATCGGTGTATCATAAGGACCTGAATCGTTGTGGCCGAGCTGGATGATAACATAGTCGCCTTTTTTTACTCCCTTTATAACATCTGGCCACCATCCGCGATAGAATGTGCGGCAAGAAAGAGTGCTTGATGGTCACATAGTTGCCCGGGCGGGACGCGACTCCTTTGCAGACAGCCGCGGCGATGGACCCCGTCATCATCGGGTCTTCACTGAAATATTCGAAGTTCCTGCCGCAGAGCGGATTGCGGTGGATATTCATGCCGGGCGCCAGCCAGAACGTGACGCCGTACTCGGACATCTCC
>JAFNUQ010000148.1 GCA_017383945.1 Bacteroidales bacterium
GGCAGTTCAGAATCTTGAGATCGGTCAGATTTCAGAGCCTATCGAGTCTCTTGACAATGAAGGTCGCGACGGAAATCTAGTGTATAAGATTGTCAGACTTGACAATATCGTCCCTTCTCACGTAGCAAAATTTGAGACTGATTATACAGAGATTCTCGCTCAGTTCCAGCACATCAAGCAGATGGAGGCTTTGAACAAGTTTGTTGACGAGAAGATCGAGAGTACCTATATCATTATTGACCCTCTATTTGCGGACTGTGAGTTCTCTCGTCCGGGCTGGTCTAAGAAAATAGCAAAAGAGGAAGAATAGTCGGGTTTGAGTCGTAGGATAATCATCATACTATATGGTCTGCTAGTCTGCATCTTTGCAGGACTGACCGATCTGTCTGCCCAGGAACAAACGGAGCAGGCAGATTCTCTTGTACGACTACTCAATGCGGAATACCTTGAGCAGTATGAGGAAGGTGATGATCAGGTCCGTAAAGCGATGAAAGCTACATTTCTGCACAATGGCACATATCTTAGCAGTGATAGCTCTTTGTGGTACCGCAACACTAATATAATCAACTTCTTAGGTAATGTTAAGCTGATTCAGGGGGATGCGGAACTTACCAGTGAAAAGCTGGATTATTATGTGGACGAAGACCGTGCTGAGTTTAGAGGCTCTGTGGTGCAGATGCGCAATGAGAAAGATAATATTCTCCGCACGCGCATACTTGACTATAACACCAAGGACAGCGTAGCCATCTTTTCCGGAGGCGCTGCGATGAAAAGCGAGGACGGTCAAATCATTGAGAGTGACAATGGTAGCTATGACAATGCCAAAGAATATTTTACCTTTGATGGCAATGTCAATATGTTTACTGACTCAACCTTTATCAAGACCAATGCGCTTGAGTATGATTCTGCAAAAGACAAGGCTTGGTTTATAGAGGCTATCAGCTTCTGGAGAGAGGAAAATATGCTTTCTGCTTCAAAGGGCTGGTATGACAGGGCAGAGCAGACATTCTTCTTCAGAGAAAAAGTACACGCGATATCACAGGAGCAGGAGTCTTGGAGTGATTCCCTATATTACTATGAATCAAGTGGCGACGTATTGATGAAAGGTGTTGTCCAGATTCAAGATACAACGCGCAGTACAGCTTCCTTGTCTGATTATGTTTTCTATCAGGATTCTTTAAAACGCATCACTCTGAAAAATCGCGCAGCTGTTGTGATGTGGGAGCAGAAGGATAGCAATATCGTCGATACTACGTATATGGGCGCTGACACTATTGTCATCTAT
This sequence comes from Bacteroidales bacterium, assembly GCA_017383945.1. Lineage (GTDB taxonomy): Bacteria > Bacteroidota > Bacteroidia > Bacteroidales > UBA932 > Cryptobacteroides. Next base: position 1,286 of record JAFNUQ010000148.1, read on the forward strand.
TCTGTGAGAAAATGCGATATTCCCGAGGAAGAAATTTCTCTAGCTGCAACAAGAAAAGAGAATATCCTGGTTGATGCAATCGCCAAGTACAGACAGAGGGCTGGCGAGCAGGCTGCTGCAGCTAAAATGCAGGAGAGGGAGCAGTCCAGGACTCGACCAAACAGAAAGCCAAGCGGAAATAGTAAAGGGACAGGCCCATCCCTGACGCAGGAAGACACGACGGCTGTTGAAGATACACTTGCGCTCACGGATACTCTTGCCGTGCTGCCACCTCCAGATACAACTGATATCGGCTTTATCTCAGCTGTCGGAAAAGTGAAGATATTCCGTCAGGATATGCAGGTGAAGTGTGATTCGATGCGCTTTACGGAGCTTGATTCTATAGCGAGGTTCTATAAGGAACCACTTGTCTGGAATGAAGGTACAAGGCAGTATTCTTCTGATAGCTTGTTTATACTCGTCAACAAGGATGGTATAGATAGGGCGAGTCTGATGTCCAATGCCTTTATATCTGTTTTTGAAGATAGTGTACATTTTGATCAGATCAAGAGTACAGAAGTGCTGGCCTACTTTGACAGCACGACAGCATTGCGTCGCTTTGATGCTTTGGGAGGAGTTACAGCGCTGTTTTATCTTAGAGAAGATGATGTAATCGCAACCGTCAATAAGGTTGAGACAAGGACTCTCTCTGCAAACCTTAAAGAAGGAGATATAGATA
>JAFNUQ010000149.1 GCA_017383945.1 Bacteroidales bacterium
ATATTGATTTTATGCACTTGAAGAAGGGCTCAGATCTCATCGACAAGGGTTGTTATGTGGGTATTCCATATAATGGTAAGGGTGTGGACCTTGGTGCTTTTGAAACCAATTACGAGTAGCCTATGAAGATCGGTACTATTTGCACAAAGCTAAGTGCTTTGTTCTGCCTGTGTCTGGGAATAGTTTCTTGCACAGAAAAAGAGGAGATGGGTGCATATCTGTTTACCTACTTCAATGACCCGACACATTCGCTCTTTATGGCTATCAGCTATGACGGCTATGAGTTTACTGCTATTAACGGAAGCGACCCTATCATCAATGGAGCAGAGATCTCCGAGCAGAAAGGTATCCGCGACCCGCACATCCAGAGAGGTCCTGACGGTACATTCTATATCGTAATGACAGATCTTCACGTCTTCGGGCGACAGGCCGGAGTGCGTGATACCCAATGGGAGAGGGATGCATACTATGGCTGGGGAAACAACCGTGGACTCATCTTTATGAAGTCTGACGACCTCATTCATTGGACACATAATATTGTGCGCATAGACAAACTTTTCCCTGAGAAGTATAGCGAGATCGGTTGCGCATGGGCCCCTCAGTCTATCTGGGATCCGGAGGAAGAGAAAATGATGGTATATTTCACAATCCGTGAACGTCCGGAAGGCGAAGGTGGTCCGGGAAGCAAGACAAAGCTATTCTACAGCTATGCAGACAAGGACTTTACTACGCTTGTGACAGAACCTAAGTTGCTCTTTGAGTATCCTGACCCTAATGTTCAGGTGCTTGATGCAGATATCTGTCCTATGCCTGATGGTCGCTGGTTTATGACCTATGTTGCTCAGGAAGGTCCTGCCGGCATCAAATATATGATTTCAGACAAGATAAATCATTTTGAGGCATATAACGAAGTGCAGATTGATGCGGAGAAAGGATCTTGCGAGGCTCCTAATACCTGGAAACGCATTGGAGAGGATAAATGGGTGACCATGTATGATATTTTCAGTATCAATCCTCATAACTTCGGTTTCATTGAAACAAGTGATTTCAAGACCTGGACTCACCTGGGACGTTTCAATGAAGGAGTGATGAAAGCGACTAATTTTGTGTCTCCAAAGCACGGAAGTGTGATCCCGATCACCCTAAAAGAGGCCCGTCGTCTGGAAGAATTCTATAAGAAGTAAGAAAAAAGTGCAAAATTTTAAAAAAGTTTTGCACTTTTAAAAATTCTTCATATCTTTGCAATCCCGTTTGGGACATGCGGAAATAGCTCAGTTGGTAGAGCGCAACCTTGCCAAGGTTGAGGTCGCGGGTCCGAGCCCCGTTTTCCGCTCCAAAAAAAGGTCAGCAATTTTGCTGACCTTTTCTCGTTTATACTACTTTGTGTTTTTCAAGATAGTCTGACCCTGCACTGCGTCTACCTCGATGCGCGAGTCTTTGCGGATCTTTCCTTCAAGGATCTCGCGAGCGAGCTGATTGACGAGTTATCTCTGGATGAGTCTCTTGACCGGGCGGGCGCCGAATACTGGATCATATCCGTTTTCCACCATCTCATCCTCAAATGCGCGGGTGTACTCAAGGTCTACTCCGTCTTCGGCAAGTCTATCCTTGAGGATGTTCATCTGAATGCGCACAATCTCCCTGATATCATCCTTAGTCAAGGCAGAGAACATCACAATCTCATCGATGCGATTGAGGAACTCAGGTCTGAGTCTGATTCTGAGTTCTTCCTCCTTGAGATTTGAAGTCATAATCAGGATAGTGTTCTTGAAATCCACAGTTCTGCCCTTGTTGTCTGTGAGTCGGCCGTCGTCCAACACCTGAAGCAGGATATTGAACACATCTCCGTGTGCCTTCTCAATCTCATCGAGAAGCACCACAGAATAAGGCTTGCGGCGCACAGCCTCGGTGAGCTGGCCTCCCTCATCATAGCCCACATATCCCGGAGGCGCACCGATCAGACGGCTCACTGTGTGGCGCTCCTGGTACTCGCTCATATCAATGCGAGTCATCATTGACTCATCGTTGAAAAGAAACTCCGACAGTGCCTTTGCGAGCTCGGTCTTGCCCACGCCGGTAGTTCCAAGGAAAAGGAACGAGCCGATAGGGCGACGCTCGCTTGCAAGTCCTGCTCTGCTTCTTCTCACGGCGTCAGAAACGGCGCTGATGGCTTTATCCTGGCCGATAACTCTCTTGTGCAGAGCTTCTTCCATACGCAGAAGCTTGTCTTTCTCGCTCTCCAGCATTCGGTTTACCGGAATACCGGTCCAGCGCGCAACCACCTCGGCAATATCCTCAGCTGTCACGGCTTCGGTGATGATAGGGTCAGAAATAGCCGCTTGCTGCTCTGAGAGCTCTGCAAGTCTTTTCTGCGCGTCGGCGAGCTTGCCATAGCGGATCTCTGCGACCTTGCCATAGTCACCACTGCGTTCCGCGATCATAGCGTCTCGCTTGAGGTCTTCAATCTCCTGGCGAAGGTTGTTGAGCTCTGTAACGATGCCCTTCTCCTTGTCCCAGCGGGACATCAGCGCATCCCTCTCGGTCTTGCATTGGCTAAGCTCGGTGTCTATCTTTTCCGACTTAATGCTGCTGCCTTCGCGCTTTACCGCTTCCTTCTCGATTTCAAGATTGCGGATGCGGCTGTTGAGCACGTCAATAGGCTCCGGCACGGAATTCATCTCCAGGCGAAGCTTAGATGCTGCCTCGTCCACGAGGTCAATTGCCTTGTCAGGCAGGAATCGCGAAGTGATATAGCGGTGGCTGAGGTTGACTGCAGCGATGAGAGCATCGTCCTCGATGCTTACCTTGTGATGGTTCTCATAACGCTCCTTGAGTCCGCGAAGGATGACAATTGAAGCCGCAGGGCTTGGCTCGTCGACCATAACCTTCTGGAAGCGACGCTCCAGAGCTTTGTCCTGCTCAAAGTATTTCTGATATTCATCCAAGGTAGTGCTACCGATGGTGCGGAGCTCGCCGCGAGCAAGTGCAGGCTTGAGGATATTTGATGCGTCCATAGCACCTGAGCTGCGGCCGGCACCGACAAGTGTATGGATCTCATCGATAAAAAGGATGATCTCGCCCTCGCTGTCAGTAACTTCCTTAACTACGCCCTTGAGCCTCTCTTCAAACTCTCCCTGATACTTGGCGCCTGCGACGAGAGCACCCATATCAAGCGAGAAAATCTTGCGACGCTTGAGGTTCTCTGGAACTTCTCCGTTGACTATCTTGGTGGCAATGCCTTCTGAAATGGCTGTTTTACCCACACCTGGCTCTCCGACAAGGATGGGGTTGTTCTTGGTGCGGCGAGATAGGATCTGCAGCACTCTTCTGATCTCCTCATCTCTTCCGATGACGGGATCAAGCTTCCCCTTGGATGCAGCTTCACACAGATCCAAGGCATACTTACTCAAAAATTCGTACTTGTTTTCCATAATTGTTTCTGTTTTCTTAGCGTTATCTTGCCCTGAGGCAACAAAAAAATCATCGACCCCATATGGAGCCGATGACTATCGTTCAAAACATATTCCACTGACAATCTGTCAGTGAAAAATATTAGTTATTTTCTGGAGTTGCCTCTGTGCTTGGAGCATCCTGCTGGATTGGAGCGCTAGGGAAAGCTGGCTGCTCGCTAGCCTTGGTTGCGTTCTCAATCTGATCTGTGAGGTCCATTGCTGAACCGTTTGATCCGAGGGTGAATGAAGTTACGATTGAAGCTACGAGGATAAATGCCACGAGGCCCCAAGTTACTTTCTCAAGAATGTCTGCAGTCTGGCGCACGCCAAAAGTCTGATTTCCTGCTACGAAGTTACTTGCCATACCCTGTCCTTTGCCGTTCTGAAGCAATACAACGAGGATCAGAAGGATAGCTGCGAGTACGATAAGTACAGTCAAAATTACGAATAAAGTATTCATCTGTTATTGTTCTTTTTGTTTTATCTCTTCAATAAGGGATGCAAAGTAAACACTTTTTTCTGGATATCGCAAACTTAGACGCGAATAAATGTCAATTGCTTTTTCTGCGTAATCTTGTTCAAGATAAATCTTTGCGAGTGTTTCAGTGCAGAAGTCGTCGCTCTCTTCGTACTCTGTATCCTTATATCCTTCAGCGCGGGCCTTAGAGGCGAATTTAGAAAAAATGCCGTCTTCGCTTCTGCGCACGTCATTATACTGGCCCTGAGAGAAGTAGTCTCCGCCCACAACATAGACCTTTTTCTGTTCCTGGTCCTTGCTGCTGACATAGGAGTTGATCAGCTGCTTGGTATCAGCATCCGAATAGTCTTTGCCCTTGCTCGCGCGCATCATTTCCCACAGCAGGCGAGGCGAAGCGATGTGCAGTGCTGTCTGCTCTATCTGGCTCTCGCTCAGAGCGCCCATCTGCGATACTCTGCGGCATAGCTCCATGCGCGCACCGCCGTACCAGGGATAGAGGTCCACTACGCCGGAAAGCTCTTCGAGGGTGAGTTTATGGATATCGATTACTTTTACCATTGCGCTACTGTTGCGTTAAAGATGTCTTCAACAATCTTGTCTATAATCTCTATGCAGAGGGTTGACTCGACAGCGTCCAGAGAATTGGTGGAATCATAATCTGCATAGGCGGAGAAGGATTCCGATTCAAAACTATCTTCAGGATGCTTGCGGTTGGTAAATGTTACCCTTACCGTTACAGTGAGTCGGTTCTGTGCTGCAACTTCATCAGCTGTGATCGCTGCTGCACTGACGCTGTAGCCGGTGATTTCTCCTGTGATGTCAAGGTCGCCGTCAAGCTCGACTTGCTCAAGACGCGTCATCTGTCTGAAACGCTTTCTGATGGCCTCAGTGAGGTCGTTGGAAAGGGTAGGGTTGACCGTCTGAGCCTTATATTCAAAGAAATTGATGGCAATGGTATTGACGTCCGGCTGGATTGAAGTTCCGGAGAAGGAGTAGATGCCGCAAGACGCAACACAGATGCCACATATTAATATATATAGGAGACGTTTCATTTCTTTTTCTTTTCTGCGAGTTTTCTATAAATAGTGCGCTCTGAGATGCCGAGCTCTGCTGCGGCCGGCTTTACCTTTCCGCCGTGCTTGATCAGGCAGGCCTCTATCATATCATCGTTGGCCTTCTTGATTGACATCTCTGACGGCAGAACAGGTTCTTCCTTTACATATTCCGGATAGCTTGGGCGGAAACTAGGAGCCTCCTGTTGAGGTGACTCTATCAGGAACTTTCCGTCTTTTTTGTTTGAAGGTTTGTTCTCCTTGAGCTCTTCAATCTGTTCCTTGAGCATGTCCACCTCCTGCTTGAGGAGATAAAGAGCATTGAAAATGCTTTTCTTTTCCTCGTCGCTCATTGAGCCTTTGCCTGCTGCAGGACCTGATAACGCTATCGCTCCTTGCTCCTTAGGGATATATTCCATGAGCACTTCCGGTCCGATTTCGACTCTCTCAGAGCCCACAGTGATAGGACGGGACTCAATAGCGGTGATAGTCTCGGCGATATTTTTCAGCTGTCGGATGTTTCCCGGCCAGCGGTAGCTCGTCAGAAGCGAGATGGCGTCGTGGTTGAGGTTTACCTTGCACAGGTTGTATTTCTCGGAGAAGTCGCTTGAAAATTTCCTGAACAGCAGATAGATGTCATCCTTGTTGCGTTCGCGAAGCGCAGGAATCTGAATCTGGATGCCGGTGAGACGGTAATAAAGATCCTCTCGGAACTTGCCGGTAGCTACTGCATAGGCAAGGTTGACGTTGGTTGCAGCTATGATGCGCACATCTGTCTTCTGCACCTTGGACGATCCGACTTTGATGTATTCGCCGTTTTGAAGCACTCGCAACAGTAGAGCCTGGGTTTCTTTAGGGAGTTCTCCGATTTCATCCAGGAAAAGGGTGCCTCCGTTGGCCTCTTCAAAATAGCCCTTGCGCTCACCGATGGCTCCGGTAAATGCGCCTTTCTCGTGACCAAACAACTCGGCGTTGATTGTTCCTTCGGGGATTGCGCCGCAGTTGACAGCGAGATATTTGCCGGTCTTGCGGCGGCTGAACTGATGTATGATCTGTGGAATCGTCTCTTTGCCGACACCGCTCTCTCCTGTGATCAAGACGGTGAGTTCTGTGGGAGCCACAGCTACCGCGGTTTCGATTGCGCGGACGAGTCCGGAATCGTTACCGATGATATCAAATTTATTTTTAATCTTTTGTAGCTCTAATATGTCCATAGTTTAGCAAAGTTAAATAAAATTTGGTATTTTTGTCTTCTGTGGAATAAAAGATAACATTACTGATACAATTATGAAGAAAATTTTTAAAGCTCTAGCGCTTTGCGCATTGGTGGTATTTGCTGCCTCTTGTTCTAAATCAAGAGCAGAGCAGATGAAACTTGCAGAAAATGTAAACATTGACTGCACACCAGAAGTTTTGGCTCTTGTGGGCGATAAGATTAACGCAACAATTACTGTTACCTATCCTGCAAAGTACTTCCACCCTAAGGCTACTCTTGAGGTGACACCGGTGCTTGTATATGAAGGTGGTGAGCAGACTGGTCCTACTTTTACATACCAGGGCGACAAGGTAAAAGACAACTACACTGTGGTTTCTTATGCCGGTGGTACTGTGACTCAGAAAGTAGCTTTTGACTATGTAAAGGGCGTAGAGAAATCATATCTCGAGCTCCGCAGCACAGCTTTCTATGGTGGTTCTCCTATCGAGATTCCTGCAATCAAGGTTGCTGACGGCTGTAATGTGACTCAGCTTCTTGCAACTACCGGTGGCGAGTTTGGCTTCAAGAAGGACGCATACCAGGACGTGATCGTTGAGTCTACAGAGGGACAGGTGATGTACAATGTAAACTCATCAGTAGTTAAGAATTCTGAGCTCAAGAGCCAGTCGGTTAAGGACTTCCAGGCTGCACTTGAGGAGGTGGCCGCAGATGAGCGTTACACAATCACCAACACTCGAGTTGTTGCCTATGCTTCACCAGAGGGTGGCCAGAAGCACAATGCTGAGCTTTCAGACAAGAGAGCTGCTTCTGCTCAGAAGGCTTGGGATAAGGTAACTAAGGGTATGACTGCAAACAATCTTGAGGTTCAGAGCGTGGGTCAGGACTGGGAAGGTTTCCAGGAAGCAATCCAGAATTCTAACATCGAGGATAAGGAACTCATCCTTCGCGTTCTTTCTATGTATAGCGATCCTGCAGTGAGAGAGTCAGAGATTAAGAATATGTCTGCTATCTACACAGAGATCAGCAAGAACGTATTCCCAGAGCTTCGTAGAGCACGTTTCGTGGCTGACCTTGAATACCGCAACTTCTCTAACGAGGAGCTTGAGGAGCTTTCACGCAAGGCTATCGACGCTCTCGGAGAGGAGGCTCTTCTCAGAGTAGCTGCCAATACAGAAGATACTGCTCGCAAGGCAGAGCTTTATAAACTCACTGCAAACAAGTTTGCTTCTGATCGTGCAAAATTCAACCTTGCAGTGCTCGCACTTCAGGCTGGCAACGTAGCTGAGGCAGAGGCTCACCTCGCTTCAGTAAAGGTTTCAGATGGTGATGTTGCCAATGCAAAGGGCGTATGCGAATGGCGCAAGGGTAACCTCGACAAGGCTGCTCAGCTCTTCAAGCAGGCAGGTACAGCTGAGGCAAAGGCCAATCTCGGCACAATCCAGCTCGTTCAGGGTGACTATGCTGCAGCTGCATCAACTCTCGCTTCAACCGACAGCCACAACCTCGCAATTGCATACATTCTCTCAGGTGACCTTGCAAAGGCAGAGAAGGCTATCACTTGCAACTGCGCAAGAAGCAACTACCTCCGCGCTGTTATTGCAGCTCGCAAGGGCAATGCTTCAGACGTGAAGAAGTATCTTGAAGTTGCTAGCAAGACTCCTGCATTTGCAAAGCGTGCAGAGAAGGATGTTGAGTTTGCAAACTACAGATAATCATTAGTTTTTGCAATTTGCAGAATAATTTGTATATTTGCAGCCCCCAAAATAGCTTGGGGGCTTTTATAATATTTATTTACAATCATTTATGCCAACAATTCAACAATTGGTTCGCAAAGGACGCGAGGTTATTGAAGTAAAGTCAAAGTCTCGTGCGTTGGATGCTTGTCCTCAGAAGCGTGGCGTATGCCTTAGAGTTTACACTACAACTCCTAAGAAACCTAACTCAGCGATGCGTAAGGTTGCCCGTGTACGTCTTACAAACTCAAAAGAGGTCAATGCCTACATCCCTGGTGAGGGTCACAACCTTCAGGAGCACTCAATCGTGCTCGTTCGTGGTGGTCGTGTAAAGGACCTTCCAGGTGTACGTTACCACATCCTTAGAGGAGCTTTGGATACTGCCGGTGTAGTTATGAATTCTCTCGGAAAATATGTTGCAGTAGTACTCGGCGGCAATCTGCTCCAATTCTTTGTAGTTTTGCCGATTTTTCTGCTTATCCGAAAAATCAATCCTTTGAAAGTTTTTCGTGATATGCTTC
>JAFNUQ010000150.1 GCA_017383945.1 Bacteroidales bacterium
CTACAGGCGAAATGCCAGAGAGCATCGAGGATCAGACTCGCCAGTCACTTGACAACCTCGGCTATATCCTTGAAGAAGCCGGACTTAGCTTTGACGATGTAGTAAAGACCACAGTTCTCCTTGACGATATCGCCAATTTTGGAGCAATGAACGCAGTATATGCAGAATACTTCAAAGGAGACAAGCCAGCACGCGTGTGCTATCAAGTAGCTGCGCTTCCTAAGGCTGCAAAGGTTGAGATCGACGCCGTAGCAGGCAAATAATAAAAGCGGAAGACCATAAGCCGATGAGCAGCAATCCTTTAGGCGAATTCCAGCTCATACAGAAAATCAGCAGTCAATTTTCCCCTGCGCCTGGCACAACAGGCATAGGGGACGATTGCGCTGTTATACCTCAGAAGACCGGGTTAGATAGCCTCATCAGCACTGATATGCTTATTGACGGGACACATTTTCTGATTGAACATGTGGACCCCTATCAACTTGGTTGGAAAAGCGCGGCTGTAAATATCAGCGACATTGCTGCTATGGGAGGAAAGGCTGTTGCAAGCTTTTTAAGCTTTGCCCTTCCCAAGTCACTCCCTGAAGGATGGGTGGAACGATTCATCAACGGCTATAAGGACATTTCTGACCTATTTACCTGCCCGCTTTTAGGTGGAGACACAACTCGCAGCATAGATCGCCTCTGCATCAGCGTAACAGTGCTTGGTCAAGCGGCATCAGGCAAAGCTAAGCTGAGAAGTTCCGCGCAAGTTGGTGACCTGATCTGCACAAGCGGCTGTATTGGCGACAGCGCAGCTGGCCTAGACTGCATACTCAATAAAGCGGAAAGCACCCCTCTGACAGAAACGCTCATAAAAAGACACTATCTTCCTATGCCCCGCATACAGGAAGGTCTGGCGCTTGCCCAGATAGATGGAGTGCATGCAATGATGGACATTTCTGACGGAATAGGCTCCGACCTCAGGCACATCCTCAAAGCTTCAAGAAAGGGAGCGGTAATTGACTGCTGCAAATTGCCGATTTCCGATGAAGTGAAGCAATATTGCGAGCAGACAGGCAAGAATCCTCTTGAGTTTGCATTGAGCGGAGGTGAAGATTATGAACTCCTGTTTACAATCTCGCCAGAGGCAGAGAAATCGTTGGAAATCAAGCACTTTGTAATCGGCGAGATAAACTCTGAAGAGGGCATCCAGTGGCTAGGAGCAGACAAAGATTATTTAGGATTTAGACATTTTTAATATGAGTAAGAACTATCCAAGAGTACTAACTATAGCAGGTAGCGATTCAGGTGGTGGCGCCGGAATCCAGGCTGATATCAAGGCAATTTCCGCAACAGGAAGTTTTGCCACAAGTGCAATAACAGCAATTACAGTTCAAAATACTCTAGGAGTTTCAGCTGTGAGTCCAGTTAGCCCCGAAATCATTGAGGGACAGATTGAGGCAGTCCTTTCTGATATAGGCACTGATGCCATCAAGATAGGGATGCTTCATAGCAGCAAGGTCATTACCACTATCGCCGAATGTCTGAAGAAATATAAGGTAAAGAATATTGTCCTTGATCCTGTTATGGTATCCACATCTGGTCATAGACTGATAGAAGAGAGCGCAATCTCTACCCTCACCCAGGAGCTGATGCCTCTTGCCAGAGTGATTACGCCTAATATTCCAGAGGCTGAGATACTCGCAGGAGTTAAGGTTAATTCTCAAAAAGACTTGCCAGAGCTTGCCAGAAGCCTCTCAAAGGGTGGCAAGATTTCTGTCCTTCTCAAGGCAGGACATCTTACTGAAGACACTCTCACGGACATCTTCTATAATGCCGAAGAAGACACCATACTTGAGCTCACTTCGCAGAGGCTCTACACCCGCAACACCCACGGAACCGGTTGTACCCTTTCATCTGCATTTGCCTCATACCTAGCACAAGGATTTCAGCTAAACGAAGCGGCACAAGCAGCAAAAGACTATATCAACCAGGCTATAATCTCCGGAGCAGATTATAACATCGGAGGAGGGCATGGCCCGGTAGATCATTTCTGGAAACAGAGATAGGCTAATCTTCAGACACAATCGCCTGAAGCTCAGCACGGTAGGCCATAAGAAGACGAGACTTTGAGATAAAGCCGAGATACTTGCGGTCATCATCGACTACAGGGAGTCTCCAAGCTTGAGTCTCGTCAAACTTTTTCATCACGGATTCCATCCTTTCTCCATAGTGGATATAATCCGGAGCAAGTTCCATAATATTATACACTTTCATCTCTGGATATTTATCCGGATGGAAGAGATACTTTCTTGATGCAGTCACATCAACCATACCCTGAAAACGCTGTTTTCTGTCAATTACGGCGATTACAGCTGCATCCGACTCTGAAGCTATCTCGACAAGCTCTCTGAGAGACGCATCGTGAAGCACTCGTGGATATTTATCCCTTATCAGCGAATTTGTATTCATCAGAGCCATCACAGCCTGATCATTATCGTGAGTAAGAAGGTCTCCGCTCTGTGCGATACGCTTGGTATATATTGAATACTTCTCAAAGATTCTCACTGTACCAAATGCGATTGTAGAAGCAATGATCAGCGGAATCAACAGCTGGTAACCTCCGGAAATCTCAGCAATAAGGAAGATTGCGGTCATAGGAGCCTGCATGACACTTGCCATCAGCGCAGCCATACCCACAAGCACAAAGTTCTGCTCAGGAACAACAGCACCCATAAGATTGAAGCATCTGCTCATCACAAAGCCAAGAATAGCACCCGCAAACAACGTTGGACCAAAGGTACCTCCCACACCGCCACCAGAATTAGTCAGCGTCATTGCTATAATCTTGAAGAAGAGCACCATACAGAAGAAAATCGGCACTCCCCAAGGATACTTCATCAGAAACGACAACACAGTCTTTCCCTCGATGGCGATCTCATGACCATTGAGCAGCGCATTAAGCGAATCATATCCTTGACCATAGAGCTGAGGGAAGAGGAATATCAGCAGACCGAGCCCCAAAGCACAGAATGCCCATTTTGTAAACCTATTCTTAAACTTAGACAGCTTATCCTCAAGCCAGAGCGTTCCATTTGTAAAGTAAAGCGAGAAAAGTCCTGCACCTATGCCGAGGAATATGTAGAATGGAATATTGCCCATTGCAAATGGGGTCAGAGTGCAGGCAAACACAGGAGTATCACCACGGAAGATATATGAAACCACCGTTGCTGAAATTGTTGACAACAGCAGTGGCAGCATAGATTTCATCGACACATTGAAGAGAAGAATCTCCATAGTAAAGAGCACACCGGCAAGAGGAGCCTTGAATATGCCCGCAACTGCTCCAGCTGCGCCGCAACCGAGAAGAATCGTGATGTTCTTGTGAGAAAGCCCGCTTATCTGGGCAATATTTGAACCAATTGCAGCACCTGTGTATACAATCGGAGCCTCAGCTCCTACAGATCCACCAAAACCGATAGTAAACGATGAAGTCAGAAGTGACGACCAGCTGTTATGAGCCTTGATGCGCGACTCATTACGCGAGATAGAGAGCAGAACTTTGGTAACACCATGACCGATATTGTCCTTGATTACATATTTGAGCAAGAGCAATGATACAAGCATACCAACTCCCGGAAGGACCAGAAGGTGCCACTCATAGTTTGACCCGGCCCAGAATTCGCCATTGAGAAGATGACTGATAGTCTCTACTGCATAATCAAGTAGAACAGCGGCGCACCCACTGAGCACGCCGACTATTAAACTAAGCAATAATAGCTTATTCTCTTCTGATATTTTCTTTAATCGGATCAATTACAACTAATTATCATCCTCACCAGTTCCGTACTGTGAGATATTATCGTCAGGAAGGGTACTATTCTCATCTGCTGTAGGTCTAGCGCCGGTAACCTGCTCGCTATTTGCATCCATTTCTGTTTCGAGCCACTTCTCAAGATCCTCTACATCATCCACCTCAACCTGAATCTTGATCAAGCAGATGCTATCAGGCATTTCAAGGGTTACAGCAAAAAAAGGAGTTC
>JAFNUQ010000151.1 GCA_017383945.1 Bacteroidales bacterium
ATAGCTGTTGAGAATACTACTTCTCCTTCGATAGGGCCGTCATAGCCGAAGCTGTAGCCCTGTAATGTGCGTCCGTTCTGTAGAACGAGCATTGCTTTTTTGAGTGTTTGTGTCATATCTTTACCAATTGGAAGCTGTTTGCATAAGTTTTTCTATGTGGTCGTTGGATAGGTTGCCCACAGAGCCAAGATGGCTATGTCCAAGATCTGAAGCCTTGAGTGAACTCACTTCTCCCTTTGAGTAATTGAAGCGTCCTTCATTTACTTCGATTCCTACCTGCTTGTAGGCCTCTCTGAATGGAGTTCCTGCAAGTGTGCGGAGGTTTACTTCCTCCACAGTAAACAGGTATTTATAGAGTGGATTATTCAGGATTTCCTGATTAACCTCAATATTATCAAGCATATAAACAGTCATCTGCAGACACTCGTGCATCAGCTCAAGGGTAGGGAATAGTATATCCTTGAGTAGCTGATACTCTCTGTGGTAACCGTGAGGCATATTGCTGCAGAGGAGAGAAATCTCGTTCTCGCAAGAGAGGATGCGGTTGCATTTTCCTCTCATAATCTCCCACACATCAGGATTCTTCTTGTGAGGCATGATGCTGGAGCCTGTAGTTAGGCTGTCCGGGAACTTGATGAATCCGTAGTTAGGGCACATATACATGCAGCAGTCAGCTGCAAACTTATTGAGGGTCAGTGCAATCGAGCCAAGTGCGGAAGCTACTGTCTTCTCGCTCTTGCCGCGGCTGAGCTGGCACGCTACGCTATTGTATACTGGCGAATCAAAACCGAGCAAATCGGTAGTCATCTGTCTGTTGAGAGGGAAGGAGTTGCCATATCCGGCAGCTGATCCCAGAGGGTTGCGGTTGATGACCTTGTATGCTCCGGCGAGCATATACATGTCATCTACAAGTGCCTCTGCATAGGCTCCAAACCACAGACCAAATGACGAAGGCATTGCAATCTGAGCGTGAGTATAGCCGGGGAGGAGAGTCTCTGCATGCTGGTTGCTCAGCGAGATGAGCTTTGCAAACAAGTCAAGAACCTCTTGGCGGATAGTCTTGAGCTCGTCTCTGAGCATCAGCTTCAGGTCTACCAATACCTGATCGTTGCGGGAACGTCCTGAATGGATCTTCTTTCCCATCTCTCCGAGCTCTCTGGTGAGAAGAAGCTCTACCTGAGAATGTATATCTTCCACGTCATCCTCAAGAATAAAATCACCAGCCTCAATATTTGCCGCAATTTTATCAAGTGCTGCAGTGAGCGCTTCAAGTTCTTCTGCTTCAAGAAGACCGATGCTCTCCAGCATCTTGATATGAGCCTTGGAGCCCTGCACATCATATCGTGCGAGCTTGAGATCAAGCACGCGGTCATTGCCGACGGTGAAAGAATCTACTCTTTCTGTAGCTGAAGTGCCTTTATTCCAAAGTGTTGCCATAAAAGTTATCAATAAATCTTATGTATGTTTCAATACCTGAAGCAATCTCGCTTGTGAGGATGTATTCGTCGCTTTTGTGTGAGCGGCTTGACTCTCCCGGACCCATCTTTATTGCATCTATATCCATCCTGATCCAATTGGATGTTGTAGGAGAGGAAAATGTTTCGATGCCCAAAGATGCCGCTGTCTTGACGAGCGGACTTCCTTTTCTGCTCGCAGAAGATTTGTTGGTGAGCTTGCGTGCCTTCAGCTCGCTCTTGCATACTGCTTGAAGTGCATCCAAGATTTCCTGGTTTGTATATGCGTCGGTTGGACGGATGTCTACGACAAACTTGCAGCTGTCAGGGATGATGTTGTGAGCCTTGCCTGCTTCAATCTGAGTAATATTGAGCTTGACTTCTCCCATCTGCTCTGAAAGCTTCTCAAACTTATACTCTCGCAGTGTCTCTATATCCTTGAGCGCTATGTAGATAGCATTTACTCCCTCGTTTCTTGCAGCATGTCCGCTCACTCCTTGAGCTTGCGCGTCTATCACCAGCAGTCCTCGTTCGCTAGTAGCTGCTTTCATCCCGGTGGGCTCTCCTATAATTGCCCAGTCTGGATAAATGCCTTCCGATCTGAGGACGCCGTCTGCTGCATATAACCAGCTTGCGCCATCTGGACCGGAACATTCTTCCTCGCTGGACAGGCTAAGCATCAGGTTAAACGGAAGTTCTTTATCATAATAGTGCTCAAATGCTGCAATCATTGCTACTACACAGCCTCCATCGTCGTTTGAGCCGAGTCCGTAGATTATCTCCGCGTCATTGCCTGCGTCAAATGGGTCGCGGGTATATGACTCTGCTGCCGGAACTGTGTCGATATGTGCATCAAGGACGAGTGTCTTTTTATCAGCACTATAATTTCTGTTGAGGGCGATGATATTGTTTTTATAGACTTTGTGACTGATACCCATACGATCAAGAGCTGAACTCAAAAGAGCAGTGACCGCGCCTTCGTCTTTAGAAAGAGAAGGGATGCCGACCATCTGCCTGAGCAACTCTATGTATGAGGTGCAATCAATCATAAGCTAATCTTTGTTCCTTTGTCTTCAAGCAACTGACCGGAGTTCTTGATAATCACCGAGTTGGCTCCGTCTTTGAGTGCTTTAAGAGCATTTTCTACTTTTGGTAACATACCTCCCGCAATTATGCCTTCTGCCTTTAAACTTGTAAAAAGTGTAGTGTCAATATGCGGAATTACACTGTCATCTTGGTCTTTATCGTAAAGTACGCCATTTTTTTCGAAACAATAAAGCAATTGTGCACCTAATTTTGATGCAATGCTTGATGCAATCGTGTCAGCGTTGGTGTTGAGCAGGTTTCCTTGTGCATCGTGGTTGATTGCACAGAATACCGGCACTACTCCCAAATCAAGTAGTTGATGTATGAATTCTGCGTTGATGCTGTCTTTGTTGACATCTCCTACAAAGCCATAATCAACTATGGTCTTACCATCCATCAAAGTGCGAGGCGCACGCTTCTGGGCTTTAATTACCGAGCCGTCACAACCCGCAAGACCGATTGCGTTGCATCCTTCTGCCTGAAGAAGTGAAACAATGTGTTTGTTGCACCATCCGGCATAGACCATGGATACAATCTTCAAAGTAGCTTCATCGGTGACCCTGCGGCCCTCAATCATCTGTGGCTCCATCCCCAGATCTCTCTGAATCTGACTGGCTACCGCTCCTCCGCCGTGTACAAGCACCTTAGGGCCTTCCATTGCAGCGAAATCGCGACAGAAAGAGCGGAGATCCTGCTCTTTGTCAACTACATTGCCACCAATTTTAACTACTTTAATCATAGACTCTTGAGTATCTCTTTGAGTATAGTCTGTGCTGAAACTACGCGGTTTGCGGCCTCTGGAATTACAAGTGACTGTGGACTTTCTATCACGTCGTCACTCACAATCATATTTCTTCTTACCGGAAGACAATGCATAAAGAATGCATTATCGGTAAGGGCCATCTTTTCTGAGGTGATGGTCCAGTTGCGATCCTGGTTCAGGACTTTGCCATAATTGTCACCTTCATATGCAGACCAGTTCTTTGCATAAACAAAATCAGCTCCTCTTAAGGCTTCATCCTGGTTATGAGTGATAGTTGCACCCTTGGTGAATTCTGGCGCAAGGTCATATCCTTCAGGATTTGCAATTACAAACTCATAGTCAGTCATAAGCAGACCTTCGGCAAAAGAATTTGGTACTGCCTGAGGAAGCGCCTTTGGATGAGGTGCCCAAGTGAGGACAACCTTCGGCTTCTCCTTTGTCTTGTATTCTTCTATAGTGATCAAGTCAGCAAATGTCTGGAGCGGATGCCTTGTGGCTGCCTCCATGCTGAATACAGGCTTTCCTGAATATTTGATGAACTGATTGATGATCACTTCGTTGTAGTCATCTTCCTTGCTTGCAAACTGAGCAAATGATCTTACACCGATCACGTCACAATAGCTGCCCATCACAGGTATCGCTTCCAGCAGGTGCTCGCTCTTGTCGCCGTCCATAATGACGCCTCTTTCTGTCTCAAGCTTCCATGCACCCTGATTGACATCGAGTACAATGACATTCATGCCAAGGTTGAGTGCTGCCTTCTGAGTGCTGAGCCTAGTGCGAAGGCTGTTGTTGAAGAAGACCATTAGCAGAGTTTTGTTCTTTCCAAGTTCTTGATCTGCAAATGGATTCTGTTTTACGTATTTTGCCTCTTCAAGCGCTGCTTTAAGGTCTGGTAATTGTGTGATTGATGTAAAATGTCTCATGCTGTGAGTTCTTTCCAATCGTTGATGAATTTCTGAGCAGTCTCTTCGCTCACTGTGAGTGATGGCAACAGACGGATAACCTTTGCTCCTGCTGCTCCTGTGAAGAAATGTTTCTCAAAGAGCAGTCTGTTTCTGAGGTCTGAATATTCTTCCTTGACCTCGAGGCCTATCATCAAGCCTCTGCCTCTATACTCAACAAGAGCCTTGTCCAAGCCCTGAGGTCCTGCAAAGGCGTTTTTGAAGTATTCTCCGATTCTTGCTGCGTTCTCAACAAGCTTCTGGCTCTCGATTATATCCAGTACTGCGATTGCAGCTGAACAGGCGAGATGGTTGCCTCCGAAGGTTGTTCCGAGCATGCCATATTCCGCTTTGATCTTAGGGCTGATGAGTACTCCTCCGATAGGGAAGCCGTTGGCCATGCCTTTTGCAGTGGTGATGATGTCTGCCATGACATTATGATGCTGGTGTGCAAAGAATTTACCGCTGCGGCCATAACCGGACTGTATTTCATCTGCTATCAGCATCACGCCTAGGCGGTCGCAGAGTTCGCGGAGCTGCTGCCAGAATTGGCTTGAAGCTTCAAAGATACCGGCAACGCCCTGGATGCCTTCGAGCACTACAGCTGCATATTCGCCTGAGGCGAGAGTCTTTTCAACGGCAGCTATGTCGCCAAGCTGCACAAATGTGACATTTTCTGTAGCGTTAAATGGAGCGCGAATCTTCGGATTGTCAGTGGCACTTACCGCGCCGCTGGTCCTTCCGTGGAAGGCCTTGTTGAACGCGAGAATCTTGGCTTTGCCTGTAGCAAATGAAGCAAGTTTCAGCGCATTCTCGATAGCCTCAGCTCCGCTGTTGCAGAGAAAAAGCTTATAGTCCTGGTAGCCGCTGATCCTTCCAAGCTTGAGGGCAAGTTCCTTCTGAAGACCATTCTGCACAGCATTTGAATAAAATCCAAGCTTACCTAGCTGCTCGCTCACGGTCTTTACATAATGCGGATGACAATGTCCCACGCTGATTACGGCGTGACCGCCATACAGATCAGTGTACTCAGCACCGTCCTTATCCCACAGGGTGGTATCTTGACCGCGTACTGGCTCGATGTCCCAAAGTTTATATACTTCAAAAAGATCCATTTCAATTAAAATGCTGAGGATTTTAGTTTAAGTCCTGTGTTTTCTTCCAGTCCAAAAATCAGGTTCATATTCTGAACAGCCTGGCCGGAAGCTCCTTTGAGAAGATTGTCGATGACAGAGCTGATTACCAGCTTGCCAGAGTGCTTCTCAAGTGAGATTATGCATTTGTTGGTGTTTACAACCTGCTTGAGGTCAACCCCTTTGTAGAAGACAGATGTAAACGCTGCATCTTTGTAGTAGCTCTTGTAAAGATCTGTAGCCTCTTCAATGCTGAGCGGGCAATCGATGGTCGCACTCACAAAGATGCCTCTTGCAAAGTCTCCTCTCATCGGAACGAAGTTGATGTCTGTCTCAAGGCTTCCCTGAACTAGTGAGAGATTTCTGCAGATCTCCTTAAGGTGCTGATGCTCAAATACTTTATATGTGGAGAGGTTGTTGTTTCTCCAGCTGAAATGTGTAGTAGCTCCTGGCTTTACGCCTGCGCCTGTCGATCCAGTTATCGCTGTGATGTTGACTTCTGACTTGATCAGGCCTTTGCTGGCAAGTGGAAGTAGTGCGAGCTGGATTGCTGTGGCAAAACAACCTGGATTGGCGATTTTGTCGGCAGAAAGAATCTTCTCCCTCTGCATCTCCGGAAGTCCGTAGACATATCCCTCAGACTCATCTCTGAAGTCTTGAGCAAGGTCCACAACTTTGAGACCTTCAGGACGGCTGTTCTCTTTCCAGAATTCTGCGCTTTTGCCGTGGGCAGAGCAGAGGAACACTACGTCGATGTCAGAAAGGTCATAGTTCTCTGCAAACAACATATCTCCCTCTGGGAAGAGTCCTTCGTGGACTTCATATAGATGAGCGCCTGCATTGCTGGATGAGTGTACCCACTTGATCTCAACCTCAGGGTGGTTGAGCAAGATTCTGAGTAACTCACCGGCAGTGTAGCCTGCGCCGCCAATAATGCCAACTCTAATCATATCTTTTAGATCATTTCGTCTTTATGAGCGCCGTAGTATACACGGAGCGGGGTAGAGGTGAGCTTGATGAAACCCTTGGCTTCTTCTGCTGTCCAACCCTTCTGTGTCTCGCCATATTCGCCGAGCTTGCTCTTGAGCAGGTCGGCTTCTGCATCTACACCCACGGTAGAGAAGCTGTATGGACGAAGCTCGAGGGTAACTGTACCGGTAACATTTCTCTGGCTGCTCTCAAGCATTGCCTCGATGTCGCGCATTACAGGCTCAAGGTACTGGCTCTCGTGGAGGAACATTCCGTACCAATTGGCAACCTGATCCTTCCAGTACTGCTGCCATTTTGAGAGGGTAAATTTCTCAAGGAATTTGTGCGCACCGATTATGAGCATTGGTGCAGCTGCCTCAAATCCCACACGTCCTTTGATGCCGACGATAGTATCACCCACGTGCATATCGCGGCCGATGCCGTAGGCAGCTCCGATTGCTTCAACTGCATTGATTGCTGCAATCTTGTCGCTGTATTCTGTGCCGTTGACGCTGCAGAGTTCTCCGTTCTTGAATCCAAGTGCAAGAATCTCGCTGCCTGTTTTGCTTACCTGCTTGAGGTATGCGCTTTCTGGAAGTCCTTGCTTAGAGTCAAGGATCTCGCCACCGCAGATTGAAGTGCCCCAGATGCCCACATTGTAGGAATATTTGAGTTTGGTGAAATCTGCGTTGAAGCCACCTGCGTTGAGGTAATCAACCTCCTCCTTACGTGTGAGGTTTCCGTCGCGTGTGAGTGTGATGATCTCCATTTCAGGACACATCACGAGAAAAGTCATATCAAAGCGAATCTGGTCGTTGCCAGCTCCTGTTGAGCCGTGTGCGATAGCGTCTGCGCCAATCTCCTTTGCATAGCGAGCGATTGCCATGCCCTGGAAAATGCGTTCTGAGCTCACGGAAATAGGGTAGGTGCCATTGCGAAGAATGTTACCCCAGACCATATACTTCAAGCTCTTCTCATAGTACTCCTGAGTTACGTCGAGAGTTACATATTCTTTGGCTCCGAGCTTGTAGGCGTTTTCTTCATTGGTCTTGAGCTGTTCTGCAGAAAAGCCACCTGTATTTGCACAAGCAGCATAGACCTCATATCCCAACTCTTTGGTGAGATACATTACAGTGTAGGATGTATCCAGACCACCGCTATAGGCGACAACAACTTTTTTCTTGCTCATATCTTAATTTCTTTATTCTTCTGGTTGATGGATCTCAAGGTGCTCTTCCGGGTCAAAGAGAAGACCAGTGCAGATGCACATTTTGTAATCGTGACTTTTCAAAATGTCGAAGTGGCGGCAACCCTCACAGCCTTTCCAGAACTCGGGGTCGTCTGTGAGTTCGGTAAATGGAACAGGTCTAAAACCAAACTCGTAGTTCATCTTCATCACAGCTGCACCAGTTGTGATGGAAAAGATCTTTGCATTAGGGAAAAGTCTTCTGGACAGGAGGAATGTCTGCTCTTTGATCAGTTTAGCAACTCCGTGACCGCGGAATGCGTGTGCCACTATAAGACCTGAGTTGGCAACAAAACTCTTGCCTCCCCAAGACTCGATATATGAAAATCCTGCAAAGCGGCCGTCTTCGCTTAGTGCAATTACGGCTTTTCCTGCAAAGATCTTCTCGCAGATATATTCTGGGGTACGCTTAGCAATACCTGTCTTGCGTTCAAGTGAGGAGGTGTAAATCTCTTGGCAGATCTCCTCAGCAAACTTTGTGTGGCTCTCGTTGGCCACTGTAACTATAAAATTCATATTGAGCCACTCAAGAGGATCGAACTCTCGACCTGCGCGTTACGAATGCGCTGCTCTGCCGACTGAGCTAAAGTGGCTTAAAATCCAACAAAGATAGCAAAAATACTCTAAAAATTAAAGCATTTTTGCTATCTTTTTGATGCCCAAAAATTATGAGCTATAAAGAGTTATTCTATTTCTTGCTCTTGATCTTTGAAGTCATCTGGATCATTACAGTACCAAGTACTCCGGCAGCGATAGAACCAAGAAGAATTGCAATCTTACCAGCATTTCTGAGGTAGGTCATAACTTCAGCGCTCTGGTCACCAAATGAGAGTGTATCAACGAAGATAGACATTGTAAATCCGATACCACCGAGGCAAGCAACAGCAAAG
>JAFNUQ010000152.1 GCA_017383945.1 Bacteroidales bacterium
ACAGTACAGTTTCTCACAATAATATTATGAGTACCGATACACTCACTACCACAAGTAACGCAGCTACCTGTTGTGCGATCAAAGAAGCAGTCTTCTACAAGCACATTAACGATTGGTCCGTTGGCAGGATCTGTGTCAGCCCAAGGGCCTTTTCCACCCTTGAAGCATACTGCATCATCATTGACTGTAATGCGACAGCCCTTTACAAGCACATTTGAGCACACATCCAGATCTATACCATCAGCACTTGCCGAACGGATTGGAGAAACTGGAGAGAAAATGCGAAGATTGATAAATTTAATATGATCAGTCTTGTATG
Source organism: Bacteroidales bacterium (assembly GCA_017383945.1). Taxonomy (GTDB): domain Bacteria; phylum Bacteroidota; class Bacteroidia; order Bacteroidales; family UBA932; genus Cryptobacteroides. The sequence continues at coordinate 320 of JAFNUQ010000152.1, forward strand.
TATGGCATGTCCAGAATGGAGAATTCTGAAGAGTCGCATCAGCAACAATCACATTTTTACTATTGGAGATGTGTACAAGACGTGGGCGCTGCTCGTCCTTATTTGTACATTTAGGATTCCACTGACGACGGATGCGGAATGCTCTCCAGTATGGGCTACCGTTACCATCGATTGTACCAGGACCGGTGAGGGTAAAACCATCGAGACCATCTACATTGATAAGAGCTGAGAAATATTTACATATCTCGCCCTCGATACGTGTCTCAATCAAAGGGAAATCATAGATAAACTCACTTCCGAGAAGCACTGCACCTCTACTTAGATATAGGTGTGTGCCTTGCTTGAAGAAGAGCGCACCAGTTTTATAAATTCCCTCAGGAATAACAATAACGCCACCACCCTCTTCTGCAGCTTTATCTATAACACCCTGAATGAGTGCTGTCTGCAAATTGTTTGGATCGCTGATTGCACCATAATCTGCAATACTGTAGATTTTTCCGAGTTCTGACGGAGTTGGAACCTTAGAATCCAGGAACCATTCTGGCACCGGAGTTCCATCAGGGAACAAGAAAGGCTTTTCCTTGGTTTTTTTTGCACCGAGAGGAAGAACCAGCGCTATGGCTAGCAAGGAGATAAATATCTTTTTCATCCGATTATTATGTTGGTTATAAGTTCTAATGCGGGCAATTTAACGATGCAATATAAGGAAAAAAATGCAAAGTATATTTAAAAATTATCAGTATCTTTGAACGATTATGCATAATTATAGCACGAAGATATGAAAACACTAACCGCTATCTTTTTAGGGTTGTGTCTGAGCATCAGCTCATTTGCACAACAGACCGAAAGTCTTTATCTCTCAGGTAAAGGACTTTATGACACAAAAACATGGCAATTCAGAGTTTCCGACGGTGCAAATAGCGGCAGTTGGAAAACCATTGAGGTTCCTTCTCAGTGGGAACTTCAAGGTTATGGCCAGTATAATTACGGCCGCATGTCCGGACCACGCTCAATGCCGATTCATGAATACGGCGAATATAAATACACCTTCAAAGTGCCTTCTTCATGGAGAGGAGGTGATGTAAAAATCGTGTTTGAGGGTGCAATGACAGACACTCAGGTAAAGATCAATGGCAAGATTGCAGGTCCGACTCATCAAGGTGGCTTCTACACTTTTGAGTACAACATCACCGATCTTGTCAAATATGGAGCAAACAACAAATTGGAAGTCCTTGTCAAGAAGGAATCCGATAATCCTTCAGTCAACAGCGCAGAACGCCACGCAGACTGGTGGAATTTCGGTGGTATTTACCGTCCGGTATACCTCACCCGCACAGCAAAAGAGCACATCGAGCATTTTGCAATTGACGCAAGAGCCAATGGCAGCATGACCGTGGATATCGAGGTAGCCAACGCTCCAGCAGGATCAACAATCAGATATTCGCTTTCTCCGCTTGATGCTCCTGAAAGAATTATCAACGAGCACGTTGTTGCTCTTGACGAAGCAAAGCAGAGACATACTCTCAACTGGGGTCGCGTGCAGACTTGGGACTGCGAGAACCCTAATCTCTATGTTCTCAAGATGTCCCTGGTTTCTCCAAAGGGCAAGGTTCTTCATGAAGTTGAGAACAGAGTAGGTTTCAGAACCGTAGAGTTCAGACCTAAGGATGGCCTTTATGTCAACGGAACAAAGGTTGTTCTTAAAGGTGTAAACCGTCACGTATTCCATCCAGAGGGAGGACGCTGCGTCAATGATGAAATCAGCATGATGGATGCAAAACTCATCAAGCAGATGAACATGAACGCTGTGCGCTCACACTACCCTCCAGAGAAGAGATTCCTTGAGGTCTGCGACTCTTTGGGTATCTTCTACCTCGATGAGCTTGCCGGATGGCATGGAAGATATGATGATCAGGTAGGTTCTATCCTCGTCAGAGAGATGGTCAGACGTGACGTAAACCACCCTAGCATCATCATCTGGGACAACGGAAACGAAGGCGGATGGAACACCAACCTCGACAAGCTTTTCTATGAAAACGACCCACAGAAGCGTCACGTAATCCATCCTTGGGCAGATTTTGACGATCTCGACACACACCACTACCCTACTTACCTCACAGGCGTAGCACGTTTCAATAACGGATATAAGGTATTTATGCCGACTGAATTTATGCACACCAACTCAGATCAAGGCGGTGGTGCAGGTCTTGAGGATTTCTGGCTCAAGTGGACATCTCATCCACTGTTTGCCGGAGGCTTCATCTGGGCATTTGTAGACGAAGCAGTGGTTAGAGTTGATCAGGACGGAATCCTTGACTCCAACTGGGATATGGGTAACGACGGCGTAGTCGGTCCTTATCGCGAGAAGGAAGGCAGTTTCTGGGCTATCCGCAATGTATGGTCGCCTATTCAGTTTGCCCAGCTTTACATCACACCTTCATTCAACGGAGAGTTCTATGTAACAAACAAATACCTCTTCACCAACCTCGATGAGTGCAAGATGGAATATCGCCTTAAGAAGGTGGGTTCCCCTGCAGATGGCGCGACTTCTGTCGTAACAGCAAGCGGTAGCATCAAGATGCCATCGGTAGTGCCTAACACAACCGGAATTATGCGCATGGAGATGCCGGAAGGATTCTTTGCAAATGACATCCTCGAGCTTGAGGCATTTGACAAGCACGGAGAGAGCATCTGCACCTGGACCTGGCCAATTCATTATGCAAGCGAATATTTCCAGCGCCATAACCCTATCACCAACGAGGGAGCAGCTGCAACTGTCGCAACAAGCGAGGCTTCGCATACGCTCAGCGCAAAGGGCATTTCAGTGAGCTTCAATGCCGAAACCGGCGAGCTTGGAGAGATCAAGGTGGACGGCAAGATTTCGCCATTTGGCAATATGCGCCCTATCGGCATCAAAACCAAGTTTATCGGCGGAACTGCAAGACAGGACGGAAAGGACGCAATCTATGTCGCAAAATATCACGGAGCTGTTGATTCTATCGTCTGGAGAATGACTCCTGACGGAAAGCTTGGAATGGACATCGTGCTCCTCAACCGTGACAATGGCGGCGTGAGAGGCGGCTTTGACGACGGCTTCATGGAGACAGAAATTAAAGATCTCGGATTTGCTTTTGATTTCCCTAAGGAAAATGTCAAAGGCATGAAGTGGCTTGGTAAAGGTCCTTATAGAGTATGGAAAAACCGCCTGAAGGGTCACAATATCGATCTTTGGGAGAAGGCCTACAACGAGACCATCACCGGTCGTGCAATCAAGGGAAAACTTGAATATCCAGAATTCAAGGGATACCACGCAAATATCTATTGGGCTCAGATTCAGTCAGATGAGAATCCTCTTACCATCTATAGCGAGGAAGACGGTCTTTATCTCAAGGTTTACAATCCGGATGAACCAGCGATGAAGTTTGCAAATCTCTTCCCTGATATGCCGGAAGGCGACATCAACCTCCTTCTTGACATTCAGGCTATCAAGAGTTTCAAGAGCATCCCACAGCAAGGACCACAGAGCCAGCCTGGCAACATCCGCATCAAGAGTGGCGACGAGGGTCTCAAGATGACCATTTGGTTTGATTTTAGATAAATCCACATAATTATGAAGAAGATTGCCTTATTTTTAAGCTTAGTTTTGTGCAC
>JAFNUQ010000153.1 GCA_017383945.1 Bacteroidales bacterium
AATCAAGGTTGTAGAAATCCCGGCAATGGCACAGATTCATATGGACGTAGAGCCTGTCAAGGTAATGATCAATGTAGGTGTCTACGGCGGCTGGAGACAATCCATCACAAGAGAAGGGCCAGGAGTCACAGATGAATTCAAAAACAATTTCAAGTCCTACGAGAATCGTTGGGATTACGGATTGCAAGGCGGAGGCGGAATCGCAATTATGCTGGACCCTATAGAAATCCACTTCAATTGCCTTGCAAGATGGTCATGGAACAGCCTCTATCAGCCAGACTACGCCAGCAAATATTATTATAACTACGCCTACCCTCTTGACATAATGGCTACTGTAGGCATCCATTTCCAGCTCTCAAAACGTTACGGAAAGACCAAGAGGGCTATCCGTCAAGAAGCATATGATATAGTTTATGGAAACAAAGAATAGAATTATCACACGCACAGTCAGAATCGGCAAGAACCTTCTGATGGGCGGCGGCAATCCTATTGTCGTACAAACAATGTGCAACACTCACACCTCTGATGTAGAAGCTACAGTTGCACAGATCAGAGAACTTTCAGAGGCTGGCGCAGAGCTTGTGCGAATCACAGTACCAGGCCTGCAGGATGTCCCTAAAGTCAAGGAGATAATGGAGATTCTACGTTCTGAAGGCAATTTTGTACCTGTCGTTGCCGACATCCATTTCTCCGCTGACACAGCAATTGCTGTTGCACCGTTAGTGGAGAAGGTCCGCATAAATCCCGGCAATTTCCATAAGAATTATGAGACTGCTAGAGAGCTATTTATCAAATTCATCGCCGTCTGCAAGCAGCACGATACAGCTATTCGCATCGGCGTAAATTATGGTTCGCTTGGTGCTCAGATTACTGAGAAATTTGGCAACACCCCGCTTGGAATGGCAATGGCAGCGCTCGACTGGATTAAAATGTGCGAGCAGGAAGGTTTCCATAACTATGTTGTTTCCCTCAAAGCCAGCAATACTGTAACTATGTCAAGAGCCTACTCAAGCCTCATCAATCTCCTCAAGGAGAGCGATATGGAGATTCCTCCAATGCACGTAGGCGTGACTGAGGCTGGCGGCGGCGACACAGGACGCATCAAGTCTTGCGTGGGCATCGCAACCGTGCTAAGCGAAGGTATCGGCGACACAATCAGAGTTTCACTCACCGAGCCACCAGTCAATGAGATTCCGGTGGCAAGATATCTAGCTCACGCAGAGAAGGGAGACCCGATGCTGGACGCAGCAATCACTTGGGGTCCAAAACTGCTGAAAGGCGAGATCGACCGCATCCCTGAAGATGCAGGAGTGAGCCAATACCTTGACGATGAGATTATGCAAGCTGCCCGCAGACGCTTCTATAAGCCTGACTATATTGCCTGCCCAGGCTGTGGCAGAACGATGTACAACCTTCAGGAGACATTTGAGCAGGTAAAGGCTAGGACCTCACACCTCAAGGATATTGTAATCGCAGTGATGGGTTGTATAGTAAATGGTCCCGGTGAGATGGCAGATGCAGACTGGGGCTATGTCGGAGAAGGCGGCGGCAAAGTCTCTATATACAAAAAGGGACAGCCTATTCTTAGACATGTCCCTGATTATGAGGCGATTGATAAACTTCTAGAGTTGATTACTCAACATACAGAAGAAGACCTTTAAGATATTCTCCCTCCGGATGATAGATGTTTACTGGATGGTCTGCGCCCTGGCACAGTCTGTCCAGTATTCTTACTCTACGGCCTGTCTGAGCAGCGGCAGAGAAGACCGTATTGGCAAAGCTGATCTTATCCACTACCTGCGAGCAGCTGAAGGTAAACACAAGGCCTCCTGGTGCTACTCGAGAAATCGCTGCTGCATTAAGACGCTGGTAGGCACGGAGCGCGTTTTTCAATGCTCCGCGATGCTTTGCAAATGCAGGCGGATCAACGATGATCAGGTCATATTTGCCAGCTTCGCACTTTGAGAGATGCTCAATAGCGTCAGTGCAAAAACACTCAAAATTGTCTTTTCCTGTGTTGGCTTTGTTGCGCTTTGCCAGATCTATAGCACGTGCCGATGAGTCGACAGAATCAACATTCAAAGCTCCCGAATTGAGCGCATAAACACTGAAACCACCTGTATAGCAGAACAAGTTAAGGACATTACGTCCCTGGGCGTGACTGCCCACCAATGCTCTGTTATCTCGCTGGTCGAGGAAGAAACCAGTCTTCTGACCTTCTTCCCAGTTTACTATAAATGCATTGTTATTTTCTAGTACAGTGGTTTCCTTCTGATTGAAGTCCTCACGCTTATAGAGGTAACCGTCAATCAGCTCCAGTCCTGCCTTAAACGGAGCTGTGCCAGAACTCTTGTCATAAACAGCCTTTAAGGCATCACCGAATACTTCCTGAAGGGCTTTAGATATCTGAAGCTTAGCTCTGAACATACCCACAGAATGAGCCTGAAGCACACATACTCCATCATACCAGTCGATAATCAGGCCAGGAAGTCCGTCACCTTCTCCATGGACGAGACGGAAGCAGTTGGTTGCTGGATTATCAACCAGGCCGGCTGCTCTTCTGACTTCAAGAGCACGAGCAATTGAAACAGTCCAGAAATCAGGAGCAAGAGGATCTGCATCAAATGAAAGTATCCTCACAGCGATAGATCCGATCTGATAATGACCGGCGGCAAGGTACTCACCTTCACTACTGTATATCGCTACTATATCTCCTTCTGCAGGGGAACCTTGAATCTGAGCAATAGCTCCGCTGAAGACCCAAGGATGAAATCTCTTCAGAGACTCGCTTCTTCCCTTCTTCAATATAACTTTAATCATTTTGTACTGGTTTTGGATTTAAATCCTCCTCAGAAAGAGGACGTTTAGGACTATCAAGGAGTCTGAGGTACATCTCGCGGCAGACCCAAGCGTCGGTAGCAGCATAAAGCTGCTGACCCTCCGAGAGTGTGTCTGCCTCCCAATTTGAAAGCTGCTGACTCTTTGAAACGCGTCCTTCGAGTATAATAGCTGCCATCTTCTTCACGCTCTTGTCGCGTATTCCCCATAGATATCCAATCTTCTGGAGATCCACAAATCCGCCATCCTCAAATGTGCGATAGCTTTTCAAGCCACGGACATCATCAGCGACAGCAGCACCGACCTTGATAATCTTGTCTGACGCGAGGATATGACAAAGAGCAGTCCTCATACCTATGATCGAGATGCGGAAAAGAAATGCCTTATCAGGACCTGACAACTGCAACAAGGCCACCTTGCGATGTGGCGCACCCGGCGTAAATACCGGTCTTGTCTCTGTATCAAAGCCTATAACTTTCTGACGAGACAGGTAGGCAATAGCTCTATAATATCTAAAATCAACCTTATCTATCACCTCTATATATCCGGGGAAAGACAGACGAGGAAGCTTATCAATTTCTTCTGGTAATATGCTAATTTTGTACATATAGCTCCGGTATCAGGACAATCGTACTATCCAGGACATTACTAGTATTATGTACCCTATACATCTTGGCCTGAGGTAGTGAAATATTATGAGTAAAAAGGTTCTCTGAACGCAAGATATCGTAGCAGTAAGAAGCACAGGCTTCAACTACATCCATCATCTTTACATCGTCGGCAAATGACTGACCATAGGTGATATAGGTTTCATTCATCACTGAGACGATATCTGCCAGATTTACTTTAATAGCAGAAATATCAATATTGTAATCATCCACTAGGATGACATCGATTTTTTCATCTCCATATGAGGCCTTAAACGCAGTTGCAAGCCTCTCAAACATATTTTCTTTATTGTCGGTCGGAAATACGATAAAACTTCCGAGTTCTCGACCAAGGTTCTGTGCCTTTGTCTTTAATATGTCCATATACACCTTTGCAGAGGCGATTTCGGGATCATATAGTATCGCTACGTTTAGTTTTTCCTTATCATCATTGAAGGCATTATCCAACATCACATCAAGCGGATATACGACAGGCACAACACAAGAAGTCGCACGGAAAAGTGTATCCACATCAAAGGATGAATAATGATAAAGGTTTGGGTCAGTAACAATTATCATCTTTGAAGATGACTTGTTACCCTTACCCTCAAGGTCATAGATACTTAGGTTAGAAACTGTATCCATAGCTGAAACGACGCGCATCACAAGATGTCGGCGCACAGCTGGCACTTGATTCCGATCAATCAAAGTTTTAAATCCTTCCTCCTGAGTAATCAAAGAGAAAATTTCTCCTGCAAAATCAGGCAATTCGTCAGGATTCAGGCTGCCATCGATATTATCTCTCTTGTCATATTCTGCAAGAGCTTCATACAATCTCACGGTATTTCTATCAGTACCGACAATTGCAATCTCATCATTGTATGATGGGACATCTTCTGCAGTAAGGATCTGCTTTAAAGCAAGTTCCTTACCAGAAAGTATATCTCTTACATACTGGATAGTCTGCCTTCCGTTATCATTTCTATCCACACAGGATACACTCAGCAGAAAAGCAGAAACTGCAACTATCAATGTATTGAGTCTCATATCTTGAAAATTGCGTAAATAACGTTTTTTACCAAATAGCAAGTAAAGGTAAGAAGCAAGACAAGTGACCAATTCAGATTGCAGAACATTGCAATTATAGCAATCGCAACCACAAAAAGGCACATAGTCAGACGCTTGTTCTTCAACACCTGGCTATCATCTTTGTGGAACTTAAACGAGAACATAGGTATCTCGCACACAAGGAAATAGCACAGCATGATTGAGAGAACAGGAATAAATATAGGACTTGCTACCCATACAGCAATAAAGCCTGAGGTGTCAACACAAGAGTAATATGAGAGAGATCCACAGATCACCGCACAAGCAGGAGTAGGTAGCCCGATAAAGCTATCTTTCTGACGAGGATCAATATTAAACTTGGCAAGTCTTATAGCACTGAAAAGCGCAATAAAAAGCGGAATATAACAAAGAATATTCTCTTGGAATGTAAATGTCACCATCAGAGAATACAGCATCACTGATGGCAATACGCCGAAGCTCACGAGGTCGCAAAGCGAATC
>JAFNUQ010000154.1 GCA_017383945.1 Bacteroidales bacterium
GCTCTGCGCCTGAAGCTCGGCGATATAATTGTCGATATCTACCTGAATATCATCAATTTCTGCTTGAACTTCCTGGGCAGTCTTGACAGGTGTGGCTAGTGCTTTGAGAGGGAAGCCTTCGATATTGCCAAGGATGATGAAGTATACCTTATCCTTGTCTTCATGAATAATCTCCAGCGCATACTTTTCTGCCCAGCTATTGTCAAATAGCTTAGGGTGGCAGCTGAAGAAATGAGGATCAAAACCAGAGAGTAGAGAAATGTCATATTCACCCCACGCTACCAAGTCTTTGTGCTGCTTCTGGAGCTCGGATTTCTGAGCTTGAAGCGATTTGAGATGGTCATCAGTGAGGGCTTTGAGACACTTAATCTTCTCTTTTGTGTTTTCTATGTCTGAGAGGATGCCAAGCGATGTGTTGTCGATGGCTTTGTGAGAGCGAGTGATATCAACAACTCCCAACTCTGAGAGCTTGTCAAAGAAATGTTCCTTGTCTGCTCCTAGCAGAATGAAGGAATATTTGGTCATCGGAACTATCATAACTCTGCCTCCTCTTCTTCTTGTGCGTGACGAGTCTTGACTATCTTGGAAGCTGCCTTGGTGAGGTTTTCCTCATCTTCCATAAATCGTTTGATCTTGCGGATAGCTTCCTGGTAGCCAGGAATCTGTACTTTCTCGTAAAGGTTTACCTTCTGTGTGGTCTTCTTGCGATTGAATTCAAGGATGTTGCGCTTCTCTTCATAAACCTCAGACTCGATGCCAAGTCTTGTGAGCTCTTTGAGGATGCTCACGCCATCGGCATACCAAGCAGGTTTTGTGAACGCATTGAAACTCTTGATTTCGTAATGGATTTTGTCAAGCTGCGGGGTATTTACACCTGCAACCTTGACTATCCTCAAGTCCACATCTGTGATTTTAACCAGTCCCGGGTCAAACTCGTTCCACAACGCAGCGAGGTAGTCGTAGCTCTTGATGGCTTCTTCCAACTCCTCCCTCAGCCTCGCAGCCTCGCTTTTTGCAATCTGCACGCTTGCACGCAAAGCCGACTCCTTACTCTTGAGGGTAGGGAGAGCGCTGCGACGCATCTTCAGCTGCTTGCCGAGGTTGGTCAGCGACGTTTTATTGTATTGAAACTTGATTGCCACGGTTAGTTCTTCCAGTATTTGTCGATAAGTACTTGTTTGATACCGGTTTCGGTAGGTGAGAAGTATTTTGCAAATATCTCCCAGGCAGTGTCAAGCATCTGCTCGATTGTGATATTTACATCGATTGACAGCAATCTTGTTGCATACTCCTTTGCGTAGTCCAGACAGCGAAGGTCATAGTCTGAGAGGTCAAAACCATTCTCGAGCTTTGTCTTTGCGTTCTGGGCATCGGCATAGAGTCGCACAGATGCGTTCATTACCTGTGAGTGGTCCTCTCTTGTCTTCTTTCCTTGAACAAGCTGTTTGAGACGGCTCAATGAGCGGAAAGGATCAACGATTACCTTACCTGAGTCTGAGTCTGCTCTAAGGAAGAGCTGTCCCTCAGTGATATAACCTGTGTTATCAGGAATTGCGTGTGTGATGTCTCCGTCATTGAGAGTGGTCACGGCAATGATTGTGATTGAACCGCCGTCCGGGAGCTGCACTGCCTTCTCGTAGATCTTTGCGAGGTCTGAATAGAGAGAACCTGGCATAGAGTCCTTTGACGGAATCTGATCCATACGGTTGGATACGATACAGAGAGCATCTGCATAGAGAGTCATATCTGTCAGAAGTACAAGTACTTTCTCGTTTTTATCTACTGCAAAGTACTCTGCAGCCGCAAGAGCCATATCTGGGATAAGGAGTCGCTCTACGGGCGGTTCTTCTGTAGTGTTTACAAAGCTGACAATCTTGTCAAGAGCACCTGCCGACTCAAATTCGTGGCGGAAGAAGAGGTAATCATCATTGGAAAGACCCATACCGCCCAGAATAATCTTATCTACATCTGCTCTAAGTGCAACGTCAGCCATCACCTTGTTATATGGCTGATCTGGGTCAGCAAAGAACGGAATCTTCTGACCAGATACAAGTGTGTTGTTGAGGTCGATACCTGCAATACCTGTAGGGATGAGCTCAGATGGCTGGCGACGCTTGTATGGGTTTACTGATGGTCCACCCACCTCTCTTTCTTCTCCTTCTACCTCAGGGCCGCCGTCAATAGGCTTGCCGTAGGCGTTGAAGAAACGTCCTGAAAGCTGATCGCTCACCTTGAGTGTCGGAGGAGCTCCTTGGAATGAAACCTCTGCATTGGTCGGCACACCTTCTGTGCCAGAGAATACCTGCAGGGTTACAAGATCTCCTTTTGTTTTTACGACCTGAGCCAGCTTGCCGTTAACTGTTGCAAGCTCATCATTTGAAACTCCATTAGCTTCTAGTGAGACAGTGGCCTTGGTGATGGCCTGGAGTCTTGTGTATGTGCGTTGATATGCTTTTGCCATATTATGAAAGGAGTTTATGGAGCTTCTGCTCGTAGTCTTTATACTTAGGTCCTTCAAACTCGGAGTAGTTCATCTGTCTGAGTATATTGATGATCTCCTTGAAATGCTTGCGAAGCTCTTCAAAATCTTCAAACTTGAATTCCTTCTGACAGATCTGCATAATGAGGTCAAGCATCGCTTTCTGCCTTTCAATAGGGCAGAGAGCATCAATGGCATCAAATGCATCTTGCTGCAGGAAGGCTCCGTCGATAAGTTCAGACTTCCAGAACGCCTCGTGATAGCTCATTGGCACGCCATCGTCACCAAGGATATTGATCTGATCTGCCATTTCTTTACCTCTGCGGACGAGATTCTTGGCTGCGTGTACCTTTTCTGTCCAGTTCTTCTCGATCTTATTATTCAGGAACTCAATGATTTCAGGATATTCGAGATACTTTGAATATGAGTCAATAGGGTTCACTGCAGGGTATCTCTTCTGGTCTGCACGATTCTGCTCAAGTGCATAGAAACAGCGAGCTGCCTTCTTGGTAGACTCAGTTACCGGCTCCTTGAGGTTACCGCCCGCTGGCGAAACAGTACCGATAAATGTGATTGCACCTGTCTGGCCATTGTTGAGCACAACCATACCGGCGCGCGAATAGAAGTTTGAGATGATTGCAGAGAGGTCCACTGGGAATGCGTCAGCGCCAGGAAGCTCTTCCATGCGGTTTGACATCTCGCGGAGAGCCTGTGCCCAACGCGAAGTCGAGTCAGCAAGAAGCAGACATTTGAGACCCATAGCACGATAGTATTCGCATATAGTCATCGCTGTGTATACAGATGCCTCACGTGCTGCAACAGGCATATTGGAGGTGTTACAGATAATTGTGGTTCTCTCCATCAGGTGGCGACCGGTATGAGGGTCGATGAGTTTAGGGAACTCTGTAAAAATCTCTACTACCTCATTTGCACGTTCGCCGCAGGCTGCCATTACAATCACGTCTGCCTCTGCCTGCTTTGCAATAGCGTGCTGAAGCACTGTTTTTCCGCAACCAAATGGGCCTGGAATGAAGCCTGTACCACCCTCTGCGATAGGATTGAATGTGTCGATTACTCGCACACCCGTTTCCATAATCTTCTGTGGTCTTGGCTTCTCTTTATAGCCCTTGACTGCAACTTTTACCGGCCATCTCTGTACCATAGAGACGTTGTGCTCTTCGCCTTCAGCGTCTACAAGCACAGCGATGGTTTCTTCGATGGTGTATTCTCCTGCCGGGGCTATGCTCTTGATGGTGTATTCGCCCTTGAAGCTGAACGGAACCATGATTTTATGAGGTAGCCACCCTTCCTTGACTTCTCCCAGCCAGTCTGCAGCAACGACCTTGTCACCGACAGTTGCAATAGGTGTAAATTCCCAGATCTTTTTGTTGTCAAGGGCAGCAGTATATTCTCCTCTCTGTAGGAAGACTCCTGTCATTGTGGTGAGGTCATTCTGCAGACCATCATAGATACTTGAGAGCAAGCCGGGACCTAGACTGACCTCCAGCATTCTACCCAAGAACTCAACTTTGTCGCCACCTTTAAGACCTCTGGTGCTTTCAAAGACCTGAACTGAGGCCTTGTCACCGGTAACTTTGATGACCTCTGCAAGCAGATTGGTGCCAGCAAGATTGATGTAGCAGAGTTCGTTTTCTGCTACAGGTCCGTCAATAGTCACAGTTACGAGGTTAGATACGATGCCCGTTACCTTTCCTGTTGTGTTCATATTTGTTGTTTTTTCTTGTTGTCGTATGTTGCACGAATCTCGTTTACGAGTTGCCTGAAGTAGGCCTTGCCTGTTTCTGCATCGAGTTTGAGCCATCTGTCGATGATCTTTATCTTGGCGACAAAGGATAGGATTAAATCCAGACTGAATACTTCCATAGCAGCCAGATCGTCTATCACTTCCCACATCTTATCATCTAGGGCCTTTTCTCTCTTCACTATGTCTCTACCACTGAGGATGGACATAATCTCATCCTCATATTCAAACGGAGGATTATCCTTGTCCGGATCGAGGACCAGGACGTCTGTGCCGGCAGGTCTTTCCAGGGCATCATTCAGATAGGTGACTTTGCAGTTGCGCAGTCCCAGATCAAAACTGAAGTATTCCCTGATAAAACGACAACGACTCTGCAGAGCTTTGATATAAAAGTCTGCATTCATATTGTCTGCCTGATAGCCGGAAAGGAAAAACTCAAACAGATTCAGATCGTTACTAGAGAGTTGTTCCTTGATTTCCTCGATTATGCAATCAGTATCTAGATTTTGTGAAGAGTCGACTTGGATATTGGGCAGAGAGGCAATTATGTATTCATAATTATTCATCTCCCGAATCTATCCAAAAAGCAGTTTTCTTGTTACCGGTCTTAGATATTCTGCAATGAGCTCTTTGAAGCTCTCGTCAGTGAGATTTACAAACCAGCTACCATCTTTAGGTCCGATTGTAAATCCTCCCTGAATTTTCTTGGAAAACTCAGCTTTGACTTCTGACTTGAGAGTCTTGCTCAACTCACCACTAACCCAGGCTTCCATCTCGTCTTTGAGTGCTGCGGGAAGGATGAGGCTAAGCTCAAGTGACTGTTCTGTAGTAAATTTCTGAGCTACAGACAGGATGATTTCTTTGATAAAGGCGCTATCAGAAAGGGTAGATTTAACCTTGTCTGAAATTGTTGCACCTACAAGCAGATTCTCAATGTCCTTTCTGGTAGCCTGAAGGCTCTGCTCACTGGCCATCCTGATGTCGGACTCTGCCTTGCTTTTGAGCTTGTCGGCATTTTCTTGAGCTTTGGCAACAATCTGCTGAGCCTCTTCCTTGGCTGCGGCGATGATCTTCTCAGCATCGCTTTGAGCCTTGGCTAGAAGCTGCTCAGCATCTTGCTTGCCCTTTGAAAGACCTTCGTTGTATAGTCTCTCGGTAAGTTCCTGTAATTTGTTATTCATAAAAGTGTGGTTATTGTCTTTAGTGTTATTATGCTGCAAATTGCTAGCCAAGGAATCCTAAGAGGATACCAGCAGCGACGGCTGAGCCGATTACTCCGGCTACATTAGGAGCCATCGCGTGAGTGAGCAAGTGGTTGCTCGGATCTGCCTCGAGTCCGACAACTTCGGATACTCGTGCGGCATCAGGAACTGCAGAAACGCCTGCATTTCCGATGAGTGGGTTAATCTTCTTGCCCTCAGGCAGGAAGAGATTCATAAATTTGGCAAAGGATACTCCGAAGAATGTGGCCACTACAAATGAAATCAGGCCTAGTCCGAAGATCTTGATTGACGTATCTGAGAGGAATACATCAGCTTGAGTCGATGCACCTACTGTCAGACCGATGAGTGTGGTTACGATATCAATGAGTGGTCCGCCTACAGTGGTTGCAAGTCTCTTGGTTACTCCACTTTCCTTGAGGAGGTTACCGAAGAAGAGCATACCTAGAAGAGGCAATCCTGATGGTACGATGAAAGCTGTGCAGATGAAGCCGATGATAGGGAAGATAATCTTCTCTTTTTGAGAAACCGTACGTGGCTTGCGCATCTTGATGACTCTCTCTTTCTTTGTGGTGAGAAGAAGCATAATAGGTTTCTGAATTACAGGTACCAGCGCCATATATGAGTAGGCTGATACTGCAATTGCGCCCATCAGCTCCGGAGCTAGCTTAGAGCTAAGGAAGATAGCGGTAGGGCCGTCTGCGCCGCCGATAATGCCGATTGCACCCGCTTCGTTAGGAGCAAATCCCATCTGTAATGCAAGCAGATATGCACCGAATATGCCGAGCTGCGCTGCTGCACCGATCAAGATGAGCCTAGGCTGCGAAATCAGAGCGGAGAAGTCCGTCATCGCTCCGATACCTAGAAATATCAATGGAGGGTACCAGCCATAGCGCACACCGTGGTAGAGTATGTTCAATACTGAACCTTCCTCGTACAGACTGATGTTGAGTCCGGGGAACACGGGAATATTGCCCACGATGATACCAAAACCAATCGGTACCAACAAGAGCGGTTCCCAATGCTTGACGATGCCCAATGTGATGAATATCAGTCCGATACCTATCATCACAAGGTGCTGCCAAGTGCAGTTGGCAAATCCTGTAAACTGCCAGAACTGCTGTAAACTGTCAAAAACTGCTTCCATTATGAGATGGTCACGATTTTAGCATCCTCAAGTACAGAATCACCCTTAGAAACGTGGATGGCTGTAACTGTGCCGTCAAACTCTGAAAGGATCTCGTTTTCCATCTTCATTGCCTCAATCACAGCGACTTTCTGGCCGCGTTTTACTGCCTGGCCTTCCTTAACGTCCACGCTGATGATTACGCCAGGGAGTGGAGATACGATGCTCTTGCCGCCTGCAGGTGCTGCGGCTGGTGCGGCTACAGGAGCAGCAGGTGCTGCTGTAGGAACAACAACTGGAGCTGCCACAGGAGCGACTACAGGAGCGGCGCCACCTTCGATTTCTACATTATAGTCTACGCCATTGACATTGACGCTTGCGTTGTTTCCTTCTACTGAGTTTACGGTTACATTGTACTGCTTACCGTTGATTTTAAGATTATATGTGCTCATAATTTAGTTTGTTATCGGATTTATTTACGAGGTGACTTTCTGAAAAGTCTCTGCTTGTCTGCCCAGAGAGTCTCTGATTTGCGGATTGTGATGATGCCGCTTTCTACATCGTGCACTGAATTGTTGAGGTAAAGGTGAAGGGCTGTAGCGATTGCGGCCTTCTCCTCCTCGCCCCCGAGGTGTTGTCTAAGTGCAAGTGCTATAGCGACAGCTACCTCATCATCGGTATTTGCTGATTTCTTCTTTTTTAAATCAATCTTGATTTTTCCTGAAAACAGGTTGCCAGAAATAGTGTATACGCCATATAGGATGATGAGAGAGATAAACACCACCAACACGCTGATGATTGTCAGCGTGAATCCGTGAGGGTCGCTTTGAGCTAGTCTCTCGGCCCCTGTGCTAAGCAGACTAAAGAGGTAAGTTGTCATGTTTCTTAGCTGGAATTTCCTGGTGTTTGTTCTCAAGTGACGCGAGGGCTCTGATCACACGGAAACGTGTGTTGCGAGGCTCGATCACGTCTTCAATATAACCCTTCTGCGCGGCCTGATATGGGTTGCAGAAGAGGTCGTTGTATTCTTGCTTCTTGGCTTCTTTGAGCTCAGCTTGCTTCTGAGGGTCTGTCTCTGCCTTGAGCTCTTTGCCGTAGATGATGCCGACTGCTCCGTCAGCTCCCATCACTGCAAAGTTTGCAGAAGGCCAAGCATAATTGATGTCGCCTCTAAGCTGCTTGCAGCTCATCACGATGTGGGAGCCGCCATAGCTCTTGCGAAGTGTGACTGTGACCTTAGGCACGGTGGCTTCGCCGTAGGCATAAAGAAGCTTTGCGCCGTTGCTGATGATTGCGCCGTATTCCTGCTGTGTGCCGCACAAGAAGCCAGGCACGTCTACAAGAGTAACCAATGGAATATTGAAAGCGTCACAGAAACGCACAAATCTTGCTGCTTTGCGAGAAGCATTGATGTCA
>JAFNUQ010000155.1 GCA_017383945.1 Bacteroidales bacterium
AGGTCTTTCCGGAGCTGTCTCAGTATTGTTCTGAGGAAGGAAACTGAGGAGCTTCTTGATGGTAGCAATGCCTTCTTCTTCTGTCTTGGCGCTGAAATGTGCGACTCCGGATTTGCTAGAATGTACTGAAGCACCGCCAAGGGTTTCAGAATCTACAATTTCTCCTGTTACAGCCTGTACCACGCTTGGTCCTGTGAGGAACATATAGGAAGTATTTTCCACCATCAGGGTAAAGTCTGTCAGGGCAGGAGAGTATACAGCTCCGCCGGCACAAGGACCGAAGATGCCGCTGATCTGAGGGATTACTCCGCTCGCCAGAATGTTTCTTTCAAAAATATCTCCATAACCCGCAAGCGAATCGATACCTTCCTGGATGCGGGCGCCGCCTGAGTCATTGATGCCGATAAACGGAGCACCTGCCTTGAGTGCGAGGTCCATCACCTTGCAGATCTTCTCTGACATTGTCTTTGAGAGGGAACCGCCGTTTACTGTAAAATCCTGGGCAAATACATAGACAAGTCTTCCGTCGATGGTACCATAACCGGTAACTACGCCATCTCCATCCGGATGACTGCTGTCCATACCGAAATCAGTACAGCGATGCTGCACAAACATATCGAATTCTTCAAAGCTGCCGCTATCGAGGAGTAAGTTAAGTCTTTCTCTAGCAGTGAGTTTGCCTTTTGCGTGCTGAGCGTCTATACGCTTCTGGCCTCCACCGAGCTTTGCACTCTCTCTTCTTGAGACCAATTCTTTAATCTTTTCTGTCTGAATGCTCATGGTTTTATACACATTTGCGTGACTTGCCCTAAGTTGGGCCAGTCACGCAAATATAACAAATTAATCTATAAAATAGATTATTGATGAGCTTCTCTGAGCAAATCAAGTACGGTTTTTACAGGATTGAAAGTTTCTACCGGAACTTCAACAAAAAGTGTGTTCCAATCCGACATCGAGCCGTTCCAGAGTCCAGGCAATTCAAGGGCTTTGAGCTCGCGGCCCTGATAGCTCTTTGAACTGATCAATCCGGTCTCTTCGTCTACATATTCGAGGAGGTTAAATTTCTCGTTGTTGTAGTCTTTGAGACAGCACACAAGGTCTACAGGATTGAAGTGAGTTGCACTCTTGAGCTGCTCCTGAGCGTGTGGATCAGCTGGGTTAATCTGCGCTCCTTCAAGGATTTGGAGTGAAGTGCTTCCGTCCTTAGCTCTGATGATGAACGGACCGCCACCAGGCTCGCCTTCGTTCTTTACCATACCGCATACGCGAATAGGTCTGTTGAGCTTTGCTCTGAGCTTTTCTGCTCTGTCGCGGCAGTCCTTCGCCTCCGGCATTTCAATGCAAAGCTCCTGAGCGAGGAATTCTTCTATCTCGTTGCAGAGTTCCTGAACTTCCGGAGTGGCAAACGCATCTGGAAGGCATATGGTATGAGCTGGTATAAACGCAAAATCGCTTTGCTCTGTGATTGTGGTAGTGATCTGATCGAGAGCAAAGATGTAACCTCTGATGCGATCACGGAGCTGCAGTGCTCTTCCCATCAAGACCTTCTTCCACTGGTAAGTGGCAGGTTGCATCCTTTCAACGCACACATTGTCAATGTTTTTGATGGATACAAGCTCTTCGTTGAGTGCATTGAGATTATATATCAGTGCACCATGTCCAGCAGGACGAGTAAGTATGCTTCCGTCTTCTTTAAGGAAAGGCTTGTTATCTGAGTCTACTGCGAGAGTGTCTGTCTCCTTATCCTGGAAAGTAAAGGTGATATTGTACTTTACTTCATATTTCTGCTCATACTTTTCCTTTACTTCAGCAAGAGCCTCTTCAAAGAGAGTCTGATGTTCTGGTGAGATGGTGATGATGAGATTGACTGTGCCGTCAGGGTTGCGCATATATGCTGCTCCCTCTACAAGATGCTCGGCGAGTGCTGTGCGCACTTCGTCAGGATAGCGGTGAAATTTGAGCACACCCTTAGGCTTGCTGCCATAGCCCAGACCCTTGTCTGTGAGCAGAGCGCAGGCTGTGCCGGTCGGGCTATATGGCTCTTTGCCGAAGACGTCTTCTGAGTAGAATGCAAACTTCTCGAGATTGGCTGCGAGCTTCTCTGTCGCAGCGTTGGCGGTCTCCATTCCGGCAAAAATGTCTTTAAACATTCGCGAAGCTGCACCTGATGCCGGTACGAATTTGCAGCGTCCCTGGTCCTCGGCAGTATCTGCATAGGCAACAGCCTCTTCAATCTGCTCTGGGCTAAGTACTTCGATGCCCTTTCCCGGAACTGCGCTAGCTACGATGTCCAGCCATGGAAATCCTTTGCGGAATCGCTCGGTCTGAGCGGCTATTTTTTCTTTGGTCATAGTTTTATGTGGTTTGTGTTAAATAAAAAATTCTCTGCGGTATTGGTATTCTGTTCTTAATTCTTCAAATCTGGTCGGGTTCATGCGGAACATAAAATCATCGGTAAAGATAGGATAATTGTATTGTATCATCGATGCTATCTGACCTTGTGTCTTCTCCAGAATATCGAGCTTGACTGATTGATATTCAAGTATTCCGTTTTGTGGGAAGTATTCATATAAGTCGCTGATTGTCAAGAATCTAGCTATTGCCCTGACAGCCATAGAACTTCCTATCTGCTTGCTTTGCAGTGAGTATCCTGCGATGTGTGGTGTTGCAATGTCCACCGCGTGCATGAGTTGGACATTTATATTAGGCTCTCTTTGCCAAACATCAAGTGCGACAGGTCCTAAACGCGGTATTGCCGCTAGTAATGCATCTTCGTCTACCAGATCTCCGTGAGATGTGTTGATGAAGAAAGCTCCATCTTTCATTTTAGAGAAGAAATCGGCATTGGCGATACACTTGTTTTCTTCTTTGTTAGGTATATGGAGGGTTATAATGTCAGAGTTTTCAAGAACCTCGTCCAGGGTCTTGGCAAACTGGGTATACCATTCTATTTCGGCCTGACGAGGGTCGTATCTGAGTATTTTGAATCCTAGTGCGCGTCCCATTGATTCAACTCTTTGTCCGACGCTTCCTAAGCCGATTATTCCGATGGTCTTGTCGCTCAGATTGATGCTCTTTCTTGCAGCTGTTCCATAAAGTGCTGAGAATACATAATCGGCAACTGCCCCGGAATTGCTGCCAAGTGCATTTTTGAAAAAGATTCCTTTCTGGCTGCAATAATCAATGTCAATGTTGCTGGTGCCGGCAGTTGTGGTAGCTATGATCTTTACTGCAGTACCTTCCAGCAGGTCTGCGTCACATTTTGTACGCGTGCGTATCAAAAGCGCATCAGCATCGATAAGATCTTCTTTGCTGATGAGAGGTCCATCTTTATATACAACTTCCGCGTAGGGTTCAAAAACGCCTTCTACAAATGGAATGGCGTGATCAATAACTATTTTCATCACTTGATAATCAACTGTTTGACATAGCCCACCAACTTGTCGTCCTTTGTGAACAACTCGTCCTGGCGGAGAGTCTCATTGATGCGTTCTACCAATATCTCTTTCTGAAATTGTAATTGGCTTCGAGCTACAGAAGAACTGACAGTTATGTATAGCTTGCCGTCTCGATAAAATCTATTGCTTGTGTACATCGCTGCTCCGCTGACTTTGTCCCAGGCTTCAAAAACCCTCTGAGTGTTGAGTGGGGCAGTGAGCTTATACATCTTCAGGAAATCCTGCAGTGCATTGCTGAGAGGGATAGCTTCTTTTCTCTCTATTCTATTCATCTACACGAGTGAAGACGCCTCCTCTCGTCTCGATGTAGGCTCTCTCGGTAGTGAGATTGTCTACGATAGATTCTATGCGCACTTTGTTGGAGTCCGACAGGAAAATCTGACCGAATTCGTGTCCTGAAACCATACTCAGCAGATTGCTCACTCTGTTCATGTCCAATTTGTCAAATAAGTCGTCAAGAAGCAGAATCGGTGCATATCCGTATGCGTTTTTCATTACTTCATACTGAGCAAACTTGAGAGCTACGAGGAAGGATTTCTGCTGCCCCTGCGAGCCACAGCGACGGATCGGATGCCCTCCCATCGAGAACAGAAAATCATCTCTGTGCACTCCGACACTTGTAAACTTAAGAATGCGGTCCTGCTCGCGGTGCTCCTTCAACAGATCTGTCAGCGATGCTTTGCTCAAGGCAGAGCTGTATTGGATGTCGACTTCTTCCTTGCCTCCTGAAATCTCGCTATAGTAACGCTGTACGATAGGTATCAGTTTCTGGCAGAAAGTCTTGCGCTTCTCAAAGATAGGCTGAGCATATTCGGCTAACTTATAATCAAACGTGCTGAGCAACTCTTCGTCTGCAATGCCTGCTTTCAGAAGCTTGTTGCGCTGCATTAGATATTTGTTATATGTCTGAACTTCAAGCAGATACTGCCTGTCCATCTGGGAGAGGACGCTATTGACAAATTTTCTGCGTTCCTCTGATGCGGAGCTGACCATCGAGACGTCTGCCGGAGAAACCATTACTATAGGAAGAAGACCGATGTGCTCGGCAAATTTCAAACAGGCTTTGTCATCCCGCTTGAGCTTCTTGTCTGAGTCTTTGCTGACTTGTATGCCGATTCTGGTGCTTGTGCCATTGTCCAGCTCATACTGTCCTAGGAGTGAGAACGAGTCGCTGCCGTAACGGAAGTTGAAATTGTCCGAGCTGGCAAATGCACTTTTGGTCATGGAAAGGTACCATATAGCATCAAGCAGATTGGTCTTGCCCTCTCCGTTTCCACCGCTGATGCAGTTGATGTTAGGGGAGAACTCAAGCTCCTGCAACTCGATATTGCGGAAGTTTTGTATGACTATTTTTTTTAGACTAGGCATTTGAGTTTTAGTTCATACAAAGATAAGCAATATTTAGGATAAAAATTACTTTGTTTAGTTCAACAAAATTGACTAAATTTGCGGGCTATTGGGTAAACACCTCTTGTAAGGAAAAATAATAAAGATTAATAATATGGCAAACAAGAACACAAAAGACAGATTTGAGACACGTGAGGAGAATATCGTTGAAACCGTGTCTACAGCTGAGAAGTTTTTCAATGAAAACAAAAAGTGCATCTGGGGTTCAGTAATCGCAGTGCTCGTTATTGGCTTGGGTATCTTTGCATACTACAACTTTGTATATGAGAAGCAGGTAGCTGAGGCTCTTGAGCAGGCATATCCAGCTGAGACTCTTTTTGCAAATGGCGAATATGAGCTTGCACTCAACGGTGATGGCAACAACCTTGGTTTTGCTGCTATTCTTGATGAGTATGGCAACAAGGCTGGCAAGAGCATGCCTCTTTATGCCGGTATCTGCGCACTTCAGCTCGGTGATTATGAAGCAGCTCTTTCATACCTCGCAAAGTACAAAGGTAAGGAGCCTATCCTTGCTGCTCGCGCTAAAGCTTGTGAGGGTGATGCATATGTAGGTCTTGAGAATTACAAGGCTGCTATCGCCAGCTACGACGCAGCTGTTGCAGTTGCTGACAATATCTTCGCTGCTACTTACCTTCTCAAGAAGGGTGTTGCTCTTGAGGCAATGGGTGACAAGGCTGCTGCACTTGATTGCTATAACACTATCAAGGATAAGTATCCTTCATCAATCGAGGCATACGATATCAACAAGTACATCGCTAGAGTTTCTGAGTAGTTATGGGAAGAGCGTTTGAGTTCCGTAAGGAAAGAAAAATGAAAAGATGGGGTCACATGGCCCGCACTTTTACCAAGCTTGGTAAGGAAATCACAATTGCAGTAAAGGCTGGTGGTCCTGATGTAACTGGTAACCCACGTCTTCGTGCCCTTATCGCTGAGGCTCGTTCTGAGCAGATGCCTAAGGAGAATATCGAGCGCGCAATCAAGAAGGCTACCGAGAGCAAGCAGGGTGATTACAAGGAGGTTCTCTTTGAAGGTTATGGTCCTAACGGTATCGCATACCTCGTAGAGACAGCAACTGACAACAATACCCGTACAGTTGCCAACGTGAGAAGCTACTTCAACAAATGTGGTGGTTCTCTTGGTACTTCAGGCTCAGTGAGCTTCATGTTTGATCACAAGTGTACTTTCCGCATCAAGGAGAAGGAGGGTATTGATCTTGAGGAGCTTGAGCTCGAAATGATTGACTACGGTGTAGAGGAGCTCTTTGCACAGGAGTCAGAGGATAAGGATGGAAATGTGACCAATGAGATCGTAATCTATGGTGATTACACCGCTTATGGTCAGATCCAG
>JAFNUQ010000156.1 GCA_017383945.1 Bacteroidales bacterium
CCTTCGCCCGAGATGGTTATCAATGATTTTTTTCAAGAAATTCCACCTAGATCCACCTACACCAAGGGCACCAAATGTGTTTTTATCTCAGGAAAGGTTGGAAGATGTTTTCCAGGGTACCTTATTCCTTGTCCGGGATAGTGCAGATTGAATTCGTCATAACAATTAACCATCTCATCTTCTGTTGCAAACATCCCTTGTGTCAGAACTATCTCTTGCTCTGTGAGAGCTTCAAATTCTGTCTGCTCCAAGGCTTCATAACCTTGGCATATCTCTTCTGTGATAAAGAAACTCTCCGCACCATCTGCGCGAGGAGAAAGATACTTCACTTCTCCCATCATCGTGCGCATCAATCGCGACACATGGAAGTCCGGATTAACCAGAATCTTGCGATACCCACGTAATTTCTGCGCCCAGAATCCACCCAGAGACAAGCCCACAATCAGATCTGGCTGCTCAACCCGGCAGATTTCCTGAAGCATCGTCAAAGCTTCCTGCGGATCAATAGGCACATCAGGAGCTATGACCTCGCAGGGTTTGAGGAGTATCCTCAGCGAGGAGGCCATCTTGTATGCACCCGAAGATGCCAGTCCGTGGATAAAAAGTATGCGCATAGTACTTTAATAATTAAGAAGGGATGTGTCTCGCGACAGATCCCTTCAGCAATTCTAACCTAAAATTAAACCTATGAAAAAACTATTCACGGCATTCTCTACAAGAATCATTCCTACTGATTTTCAGCAAGTTTGATTGTTACAATCTTTACATCCTGAAGAGGACAGTCTCTTCCATTGGTCTCAACGGTGGCAATCTTCTGTATCACGTCAAAACCCTCAACAGTCTCTCCGAAGACGGTATAATCGCCGTCAAGAGAAGCGCAAGTTGCAGGATCCTGCACGATATAGAACTGAGAACCTGATGACTCCTTGAGAGGATTAGCGGGATCCCCTCTACGAGCTGCGGCAAGAGCGCCCAGTTTGTGTGTATACTCAGGGATGAATTCAGCTGGCACTGTATAACCAGGGCCACCTGTACCAAAGCGGTTGGCATTTGCAGGATCCTTGGTAAGAGGATCACCTGTCTGAATCATAAAGCCATCAATTACTCGGTGGAAAAGGATTCCATCATAGAACTTCTCAAGAGCGAGACGAGCAAAATTTTCTCTGTGCTTTGGAGTTTTTGAATAAAGCTTAACCTTGATGACACCCATCGTGGTAATGATGTCAAACACAGGCTCAGCTGGTAAATTAGCAATAGTCTCTGCGGTCTGCTTTGCTAATTCTGCTGCTGCAACTGAATCAGCAGCTGCCTTTGCTGCAGCTTCGGCTGCTGCCTGGGCTGCTTTTTTCTCAGAATTTCCACAGCTGCTCACAAGTGCAATAGCACCGATGCAGCAAACGATAATAGTAAGAATGCGTTTCATTTTCTATAAGTTTATTTTTCCTGTTTTCTTTTAATCAACCTGCGCCATACAGCAAAACAATAAACTATCAGAAGGATAGTATTGATTGTCAGCTCCAAAATCTGCGCAACATCGCAAAAATGCACAATAATCTTTGAAAGTGCAAGAAGAATCAGCGCCAAAATCGCAAAAAAGAATATTTCGCGCCAGTCATACTGCACAGGATATCGTTTCCTTCCTATAAAATAGCTCAAAAGCATAGATGTTCCGTAGCCGGCAAATCCACCCCACGCACATGCATAGTACCCGATTTTAGGAACAAATATCACATTTATGGCTATCATTACAGCTGCACCGACAGCACTGATGACTGCACCCCACCAGGTCTGGTCACTTAGCTTATACCAGAATGACAGGTTGAAGTAGACTCCCATAAAGATCTCTGCCGCCATAACAATCGGCACCACTTCCAGTCCTGACCAATAATCTGGGGCTACAAAGTGCTTGAGCAAAGGCATATAAAACACCACCGCCATAAAAGCCATAACGGTAAAAACGATGAAATATTTCATACCGTCTGCCAATGTAGCCGGGCTATTCTTATCCTTGCTATCTGCAAAGACGATAGGCTCGTAGGCATAGCGGAAGGCCTGTGTGAGAAGGGCCATAATCATAGCGATCTTGACACAGCCTCCATAGATTCCCAGCTGCACCTGACCTTCTGCCCCAGGCATCAGGAGAGGAAAGATCATCTTATCTGCTACCTGATTGAGTATTCCCACCAGACTAAGCAAGAGCAGAGGGAACGAGTATTTCAGCATCCTCTTAGCCAAATCTTTATCAAATCCGTAGCTGATTCCTCTGATTTCCGGTATAAAAAGCAGCGTAACCACCGAAGTGCAGAGAAGATTTGCAAAAAAGATCAAGCCCACACCTCCATCAAGTCGGGCAAAGAGCGTTGCCAAATGCGGCATATCCTTGAATACCAAGAAGATGAGCAGGTTGAGCAGAATGCTTGGGATAATGAAGGCAAACTTCAGAAGCATAAACCTAAACGGCCTATGCTGCTGACGCAGACGCGAGAACATTATCGCCTGAAATGCATCCAGAGCTGTTATGATGGCAAAGCACGAGATATATTCAGGATGCGAAGCATATCCAAGAGCCTCACTGATAGGATCAAGGAAGCAGAACACCAGCAGCAAGAAGGCCAGCGACACCCCACCCACAAGGCGCAAGGCATTGCTATACACCATCTTGCCATCCTCGTCCTTTCTGGAGGCAAACCTAAACAGCGTCGTCTCCATACCAAAAGTCAAGAGTGCAAGGAAAAATGCAGTATAGGCATAAAGGTTGGTCACAATACCATAACCACCACTCTCTGCAGAGATGGCATAGGTATAGACCGGCACCAGCAGGTAGTTCAGAAACCTACCTACTATACTGCTAAGGCCATAAATAGCCGTATCCTTGACCAGTGACCTAAGGTTCATTATTGCTTATCCTTCTTCAGAGTAGCCAATATCATATAGGCGCAGATTGCGACAAGCGGCACGATTGCTATCATTTCCGCACCAGATGCAATTGCTCCTTCTGCAGGAGTATTCCATCCCTTGAGGTACCAATCCACATTGGCAAACTTGAGCACAGCAGAAACAACACCCATCAATGCACCTCCGGCAATAAATCCGCTGGCGATGAGGGTTCCTTTTTCCTGACGCGCTGCGTTGACTTCCTTATCCTTTGATCTGGTACTTACAAACCATGAGATTGCGCCACCGAGCAAGAGCGGGAGGTTCAAGTCAATAGGAATGAACATACCAAGGCAGAATGCCAATGCAGGAACTTTGAACACTGTCAGAAGGATGGCGAGCACAGCACCGATACCATAAAGCAGCCAAGGAGCGCTTCCGCCACTCATCATTGGCTGGATTACTGCAGCCATAGCATTTGCCTGAGGGGCAACAAGTGCGCCTTCTCCGACAAAGCCGTAGGTCTTGTTGAGAATCATCATCACGCCACCAACGGTTGCTGCGGCAACGGCGATGCCGACAAATTTCCAAGCTTGCTGCTTGCGAGGAGTATTTCCGATCCAGTAGCCAATCTTGAAGTCTGTAATCAAGCCACCGGCAGTAGAGAGTGCAGTACAAACCACACCACCGATGAGCATCGCAGCCACCATACCGGCATTACCCTTGAGACCCACAAGAACAAGAACCAAAGCAGTGATAATCAATGTTATAATTGTCATACCACTGACTGGGTTTGTACCCACGATTGCGATAGCATTGGCTGCTACTGTAGTAAAGAGGAACGAAATCACTGCTACGATAATCAGTCCGATGAGTGCCTGCCAGATATTGTTTACAACTCCGCCAAGAGCAAAGAATGCAAACACACCAATCAGAGCAATAGCGATACCCCATACTACTGTTTTCATCGGAAGGTCGCTGTCTGTTCTTTCTACCTTCTCTACAGATCCTCCTTTGCGCTTCATTTCGCTTGCAGCAAGACCCACAGCGCTCTTGATCACACCTGCGCTCTTGATGATACCGATAATACCGGCGGTTGCAATACCACCGATACCGATATGACGTGCATATTGAGAGAATATCTGATCTGCAGACATTTCAGAGATGGTCTGGCTTAGACCTGTACCCATAAGATCAAGTACCTGACCGCCCCAGATGAGATTCATGAGAGGTATTATCACAAGCCATACAAGGAAAGATCCACAGCAGATGATAAATGCATACTTGAGTCCCACAATATAACCAAGACCGAGCACAGCGGCACCCGTGTTGAGTTTTAGGACAAGTTTTGCCTTCTCGCTGATGACGTAGCCCCAATGAGTTACTGTTGTAGAGAGTGTCTCTGCCCAAGCACCAAAGGTAGCAATCACAAAATCATAGATACCACCGATAAGGCCTGCAGTAAGAAGAGTCTTGGCGCTTTTACCGCCGCTCTCACCACTCACGAGCACCTGTGTAGTAGCTGTTGCCTCTGGGAATGGGAAATTTCCGTGCTGCTCCTTCACAAAATATTTGCGGAATGGAATCAGGAAAAGGATTCCAAGGAAACCGCCCAACATTGAGCTGAGGAACATCTGCCAAAAGTTGATTTCCAGGCCAAGGATATAGATTGCAGGAAGAGTGAAGATTGCACCAGCAACCACAACTCCTGAGCAAGATCCGATGCTCTGAATGATTACATTTTGACCAAGACCACCTTTCTTGCCAAGCGCACCGGTCATTCCGACTGCGATGATTGCGATTGGAATAGCAGCCTCAAAAACCTGACCCACCTTGAGTCCAAGATATGCCGCTGCCGCTGAGAACAAAATCGTCATCAGCAAGCCCATTGTAACTGAATAAGGGGTTATCTCAAGCGGAGAATCACTTGACTTCAGTAATGGAGAATACTTCTCCCCCGGCTTCAATGGCCTGTGGGCGTTCTCTGGTAATGAGAGATTTGGATTTTTGTTTTCTTTCATCTTCCTCTTTCTTTTTGGTGTAATATTCTATATACTTGTCCAACAATTTCTTATCTCTCGCTTCCTGACGGGCCTGAGCTTTTGCCAGGCGGTCCGCCTTACGTTCTTCTTTGGCTGCTGCCTTCTCTGCTTTGGCGGCTGCCTTTGCAGCATCTCTTGCATCAAGCTCTGCCCAACGTGCATCTCTTCTTGCGATGCGCATCGCTCTGCGAAGCTCAGCCTTGCTCATATACTCTTCCTCTTGCTGCTGCTCTTCCTCCTTGACCGCGTCAGCCACAGCAGTCGTATCAACGACCGCAAGACTATCCACTACAGCAACTCTCAAGCTATCAGCAATTTGCAACGAGTCAGGCATAGCAGACTTATCCACCCGGATACTATCCTCTTGCTGCTTCTGTGGTTGAGATTTGCGCAATTTGGCAGCTTCAAGACCTTGCTTGATCTCCTGCATCAAGCCAGGGAAGAATCTATCTGTCTGTGAGTATATCGGTCTTGGAATCCTCAAGTATCTGCTTCTCTCCGAAGGTTTCAGATTGATAGTGGTAATATCGGTTTTTGACTTAGGACGATCATCCGGATTCCAATTAAACCCTTTGAGCACTCTCTCTTCTTCTGGCAACTGCACCACAGGATACGCATCATTTTTAGGGCTCTCAAAATAGTATACCCTATCTATATC
>JAFNUQ010000157.1 GCA_017383945.1 Bacteroidales bacterium
TATAGGCTAGTATAAAATTTCATTTTTGCTATACTGCAGGTTTTATACAAGTCAAATAAAATTAATTGTCAATACATAAATAAATTTTTTTTCCATTTTTTATCACCACTTTTGCACTGTGAAAGGAAGTGGTATTCCTTCTTTACTTTTTACCAATAATGAACAATAACAGCAATCATATTCAGGCATGGGATTCTTGTCTGCAGATTATCAAGCAGATAATAGAGCCTCGCCAGTACTCGACTTGGTTTGAACCGATTCGAGCGATTTCTCTTATTGATTCAAAACTCACTCTTGAAGTTCCATCAGATTTCTTCCGCGAGATCATTGAAGGTGAATATCTCAACGTCCTTAGAAAGACATTGAAGAGAGTGATCGGTGAAGATGCAAGATTGGTATATACCATCCGTCCAGTCAAGAATCAGCCTGCTATGCGAGTTTCCGCTCAGGCCAATCCTACACCGGAAAATCCGGCTGTCACAATCAATACTCAGCCGTCAGAGATTCCAAGTCCGTTTGTGATCCCTGGCGTCCAGAAGGTCAAGATTGATCCTAGGCTTTCTGCAAACTTCAATTTCACCAACCTTGTCGAGGGTGCTTGCAACAAGATGGGTATCACTGCCGGTAAGAGTGCCGCAATGTATCCAGGAAAGACCTTTAACCCACTTTTCATATTTGGTGGTCCAGGTCTTGGAAAAACACATCTTGCACAGGCAATTGGTATTTCTATCAAAGAGCAGTATCCTGAGCTCGTAGTACTATATGTAACAGGCAACGAGTTCAAGACTCAATATGTCGACGCAACAACAGTCCGCAACAAGTTTACAGACTTCCTTGCATTCTATATGAGGATAGATGTACTCATCGTTGATGATATTCACGATATGATGGGACCTGGTTGCCAAGGCGCATTCTTTAATATCTTCAATCATCTACATCTCAACGGCAAGCAGCTCATCTTCACTTCAGATAGAGCTCCTGTTGATATGCAGAACTTTGAACAGAGACTTTTGTCTCGTCTCAAGTGGGGCCTTTCAGTTCAGTTGACACACCCTGACCACAGCACTCGTTTCAAAATGTTGAAGTCTCGTGCAGAAAGAGAAGGTGTGCAGATTTCTGATGAGGTTCTTGATTTCCTCGCAACTCGCGTTAAGACCAATTTCCGTGAACTCGAAGGTGCTCTCATCTCCTTGATTGCCCACGCTTCTGTTCAGCCAGAGCGCGATATGATGGAGTTGGCAGAATCAATCACAAGCAATCTTGTGCGTGAAGTAAAGACTGAAATCAATATTGATAAGGTTCAGTCTGCAGTATGTGAGTACTTCAACCTCACAAGAGAGGATCTGCTTTCTAAATCCAGAAAGCGTCAGATTGTACAGGCTCGTCAGATTGCTATGTATCTTAGCCGCAACCTCATCAGCAACTGCTCTCTCGCTACAATTGGTGCTGAAATCGGTGGAAAGGATCACGCTACAGTATTGCACTCGTGCGTGACAGTTTCTGATCTGATGTCTACTGACAAGGTATTCAAGAAATATGTCAACGACATCGAGACCAATCTCACTTCGCTCGATCAATAAAATTTACATACTATGGCTTTTCAGATCGCACCTTCTATTCTTGCGGCTGACTTCCTTCATTTGGAGAAGGACATTCAGCTCGTCAATACTTGTGGTGACGTGATTCACCTTGACGTTATGGACGGCACATTCGTCCCTAATATATCGTTTGGCTTCTCTGTCATCGATCATATTGCTAAAATTGCAACTGCACCGATGGATGTACACCTAATGGTCGTTCATCCTGAAAAGTGGTTTGAAAAACTTGCTTCCAACGGTGTGCAGATGTGCTCATTCCATTGGGAGGCAGCAAAGAGAAACTGCTCTAAAAACATTGATGCAATCCACGCTCTTGGCATGAAGGCCGGAATCGCAATTAATCCTGACATTCCTGTAGAGAAGCTTTTCCCATACATCGGCAAGGCTGATTACTTCTTGATCATGTCAGTATTTGCAGGCTTTGGCGGACAGAAGTTCATTTATGAGTCAATCGACAGAGTTGCCCGTCTCAAAGCTGAAATTGAGAAAAGGGGAGCCAAGGCAATCATTGAGATTGACGGAGGAATCGGCGAGGCCAATGCTGCAGCAGTGAGCGAAGCGGGCGTTGAACTTGCTGTTGCCGGAAGTTCCGTATATGGCGCTGCTGATCCAGCTCAGGCTATCGCAAAGATCAGAGAAGCCGGTCTTAGCGCACAGAAGTAGCGTTTTCCAGGAAAAACAGATACCTTTTAAATTCTTCTTGCAGAGAAATTCTGCCGTCTGTACTTTGAGAGAGTTCAAAGCAGCGGCAGATTTCTTTTTGTAGCGATTCTAGCTCACATTTGAGGTCATATCTATCTCCTGTGAGTTCAGAAAGAGAGACAGGATTTGGAAGATCCTCAGGCCATTGCACCTGATTGATATTCAGTCCAATCCCGACGATACTATGCGTGATGTGTTTCTCTCTGATCGAGTTTTCTATTAGAATTCCGCAGATCTTCTTTTCTCCGACCCAGATGTCGTTTGGGTGCTTGATGCGGGCTTGCACGCCTTTCTTGCGCAAATATTCGCGAATAGCGACAGCAATGATATGATTGATGCGGACGCTCTCTGTCGCCGGCAGGTCATCAAACTTCAGCAATATACTGAACGTGAGGTTTTCTCCTGGGAGCGAATGCCAGCTATGGTTGCCCTGGCCTCGCCCTTTTGTCTGCTGATGAGCAGCCACGACTGACAAATTGTCAAGCTCCGGAAGAAACTCTCTGATTGCGTAATTGGTTGATACTGTATCTTTTAACCATATTATGCTATGAGCAGGCTGCTGTGGACTCATTTTTGTTGTATATTTGCGTGCACAAAATTAAAAATGATGGCACAAAATTCAAAGAATAACAAACCCCCAAAAGTTAAAATCGTTAGAATCAACCTTAGTTGGCTCTTCTACCTCCTCATTATCTTGGGAGTGGGAAGTCTGCTCTTCAAGAACCAGAGTGCGCCACCACAAAAGATTGAGTGGCCTCAGGTACAGCAGATGATTCTGGACGGTGACGTAAAAGAGATTCAGTTTGTCCGTAATGATTATAAAGGTAGTGTATCTCTGAAGCCGGAGTCTGTGGCAAAGTATGCCAACCTTTATATTACCGGTAAAGTTCCTTCAAGATCGCCTCACTTTACATTCCTTACTTCTACAAAGTTCA
>JAFNUQ010000158.1 GCA_017383945.1 Bacteroidales bacterium
CGTGTTGCAAACGCCCGATGAATTCATCAGCCGCAGCATTCTTGGCTGCTTCCACAATCTCAGCTTCCTCAGCATCCCATTTGCCATAGGCAATGTTAAAGCTTACAGAATCAGAAAACAGGAACACGCATACCCAGATCACCACCCACAGCTGTCACGGCATTTCCAAGACCCATAGATCTGGCTGTACCGAAATATTCGTTTCTGCTGACATTGATTCCGTCATACATATTCTGGGCTGACGCAACTCCGACAGAAAGCACCAGAGCAGAAACTGCTAAAAACAATCTATTCATTTTCATAAACTTCTAAATTAAATTATCTACGGCCACCGCTTCTGCTACCGCCTGATGACGATCCACCGCTTCTGCTACCGCCACCACTAAATCCGCCGCCACTAAATCCACCTCCACTGCTTCTGGTGCTTCCGTTGCTATAACTGCTGCGAGAAGAGCTATTGCTTGATGAGCTGCTGCGAGTTGTGCTAGAGCTGCTACGAGTAGCGCTTGAGTTATTGCGATTTGAGGACGAATTACTTCTTGTTGCACTAGTGCCGGCATTGGTACCCCTGCGGTTGGAATTACTATTATTAAAATAGCTGTTCCTATTGCTGTTACCAGAGCTGCCGCTGTTACTTCTGGTCGAAGTTCCGCTTGAACTTCTGGTCACACCAGAGCTACTGCTTCTAGTCGAGCCGCTGACGCTTGAATTGCTGCCGCTATTTCTATTAGAACTGCCACTGACGCTCGAGTTTGAATTTGAGCTAGTGCCGGCATTGGTAGTATTGGAAGGAACTCTGGTAGGGTTATAGTTACCATCGCGGATTACAGTTCCCGCCGCACCATTCTGAGGCTGTTGAGGCTTAACTGCCTCGTTCTTTGGTTTGTCAGAACCTCCTCTTGTACCGCCACCGATTATAGAAGAGCCAGCAGATCCGTAGGTGCCGTTGACTCCTGGTCTGCGACCTGCACTATTGTTTACCGGAAGACGATGTCCTGATGTATTCAATGCAGGTTGAGTATACTTGCGCTCACCCCAATATCTGTTACCACTTGGAGAAAGACCTGGTTTTGGGTGACTTGGTTTAAAGTGGCCTCCTACATGCCCAGGATGGTAGTGATTATGATGGTGATGATGGTGGTAATAATGATAGTAATGATCCCAATAATGAGAATGCCAGTGCCAATCCCAAGGATCATAGAACCAAGATCTATAGTGATATGGATAATAGAAAGGAGAATGATAGTATGAATAATGATAACGGTAGTAATATGGATGGTGCCAATACCAGTTATCAAAGACGCTCAACGACACGCCGTAAAGAAGCCAAGCATCATCAAGCCAAGAGTCATCATCCTCTACAACGACATAAATAACGTCGTTGTCTTTTTCCATCTTGTTCATTTCTTCCTTAGCCAGATTAGCCGCAGCCATCCTTTCAAAGTCTTCTGAAGAGTATAGAACCGGCTCATCATTATTGACTGCAGATACAGGAGTGCCATATATGCTGTCAAAATACCTTTGACTTGTAAGTTGTGCCATATTACCACACGAGACCATGACAAGTAGTAAAGGCAAGAAAAGTATTGATATGCGCTTCATAATATTATCTCCTAATAAACAAAAGTTCTTATCTTTGCATCTTTAATAGTGCATAGAGATATACAACATAGGTATCCTCCTTATGTATATAGATGCAATTTTCAAAAAAAAACGCAGAAATACAATTTAATATTAGCTAAAAAGAAGAAATTATGGCTAAAGAAGTAACAAAACGCGCCGAAAATTATTCACAGTGGTACAACGACTTAGCTCTTAAAGCAGATCTGGCAGAGCAGTCAGCAGTAAGAGGTTGTATGGTGATCAAACCATATGGTTATGCAATCTGGGAGACAATGCAGCACACTCTTGACGCTATGTTCAAGAAGACTGGTGTTCAGAACGCATATTTTCCACTTTTCATCCCTAAGTCTTTCTTCTCAAGAGAAGCTGAGCATGTGGCAGGCTTTGCCAAGGAATGTGCTGTTGTAACTCATCACAGACTCATGAATGACCCTGATGGCAACGGAATCGTAGTTGACCCGTCAGCTAAGCTTGAGGAAGAGCTCATCGTGCGTCCAACTTCTGAAACCATCATATGGAATACATACAAAAATTGGATTACATCGTGGAGAGACCTTCCAATCCTCTGCAACCAGTGGTGTAATGTTGTGAGATGGGAGATGCGCACACGTCTCTTCCTTCGCACTGCCGAATTCCTCTGGCAGGAGGGTCACACTGCACACGCCACATCACAGGAGGCTCAGGATAAGGCTATGGAGATGGTTAAGATCTATGCTGACTTTGCTCGTAACGTAATGGCATTGCCAGTAATCGTCGGCCACAAGAGTCCAAACGAGAGATTTGCAGGTGCTCTTGACACATTGACAATCGAGGCAATGATGCAGGACGGCAAAGCGCTTCAGGCAGGAACATCTCACTTCCTTGGTCAGAACTTCGCAAAATCATTTGACGTTCAGTTTACCAACAAAGAAGGCAAGCAGGAATATGTATGGGCTACATCTTGGGGCGTGAGCACACGTTTGATGGGCGCTCTCATTATGGCACACGGCGACGATAACGGACTTGTTCTTCCTCCAAAGCTCGCTCCTATCCAGGTCGTTATGGTTCCTATCTACAGAACAGATGAGGAGCATAATGCTGTGCTTGACAAGATGTATGAGATCAAGAAGGCTCTTGAAGCTATGGGTATCAGCAGCAAGATTGACGACAGAGATACTCTCCGTCCAGGATTCAAGTTTGCAGAGTGGGAGCTCAAGGGCGTACCAGTCAGACTCGCAATGGGTGCAAGAGATTTGGGCAACGGCACTATCGAGGTAGCTCGTAGAGATACCCTCACCAAGGAGACAATGCCACTTGAGGGCATAGCTGAGCACATCAACGGCCTCCTTGAAGATATCCAGCAGAACATCTATCAGAAGGCTCTCGATTTCCGCAACTCACGCGTTGAGAATTGCGACTCTTGGGAAGAATTCAAAGAGAAGATCGGCACAGGACGTTTCCTCCTCTGCCATTGGGATGGCACTGCAGAGACAGAACAGGCTATCAAGGATGCCACAAAAGCTACTATTAGATGTATCCCTATTGACAGTTTTGTGAGCGAGGAAGAGGGTGTAGATATCTTCTCTGGCAAACCTTCTAAGGGAAGAGTTGTATTTGGTATCGCCTACTAAAAAAAACAGAAAATGAAGAGATTATTTTTGACAATTATAGCAGTTATAGCTTCTGCAAGCTTTCTCCATGCACAAAACGACGTGCAGAAGGCTGCTGCTGAAGCTGCAGCTGCATTACTTGAAGCGCCAACCCAGCAAGAGGAAGTCCAAAAGCCAAACTATTGGAAACAATCTGCTACTTTGGATCTCGGCTTTAACCAAACAGGTCTCTTCAGCTGGGCAAAAGGTGGTTACAACACATTGGCGCTCAATACCGGTATTTTAGCTCAGGCCAATTATGCCAAGGATCTCACCTCGTGGACAAACAAATTGAACCTGAAGTATGGATTCCTCTGGTCAGAAGACAAGAAGAACCTTCTGCAGAAGAACAACGACTTGATCGATTTCAAGAGCCGACTCACATACAAATCTGCAAAAGACAGCAAATGGAACTTTTCTGCTTCGTTTGACTTCCTCTCGCAGTTTACCCGCAGCTATGACTCATACAAGCAGGATGAGAACAGCGGCAAATGGAACGGCAGACTCAAATCTGGTTTCCTCTCCCCTGCCACCGCCGAGTTTGGTCTTGGTATGGAGTGGATTCCGAGTTCGTGGATCAAAGTCAATGTTGCTCCTCTTACCGGTAGTTTCAAGATCTGTACTATTGAAGATCTGAGAAAGAACTATGGTATGAAGCTCAAGGAAGAAGGACTCGACAGCAGTATCGGCGACAACTACAGGAGCTCTCTCTTCCAGCTTGGTGCCAAGATCACAATGGACTTCAAGGCCAGAATCAACGACAATTTCAGCTACGACACAACATTGTCTTTGTTCACAGACTACTTGAGCGACCCATTCAATAGCAATCGTGTCAACTGGGATAACAGAATTTCATTCCATGTAGCTAAGTATTTCAAGATATCTCTTGACACCTGGCTCATCTATGACCCTCTCGTGACAATCGAGGGATCAAGAAAAGTACAGTTTAAAGAATACTTTGCAATCAGTTTCACATACACATTTGCAAAATAATGAAACAGATTCTTCTCGCAGTCAGCGGAGGCATTGATTCAATGTATATGGCTAATAGGGCTTCGGAACTTTTCCCCGAGGCCCATTTTGCCGTAGCACATTGCAATTTCCAGCTGCGCGGAAAAGAATCTGACGATGACGAGGAATTTGTTGAAAACTGGTGCAAGGAGCATCATCTCAAGTGCTTTGTAAAACGTTTTGACACAAGGGAATCTGCAGCCGAGCAAGGCATCAGCATCGAGATGGCGGCAAGGCAGCTGCGATATGAATGGTTTGAACAGCTGCGCACAGAACTAGGATTTGATGCAATCGCCACCGCTCATAACGCCTGCGACAACGCCGAAACGATGATTCTCAATCTGCTGCGCGGAACCGGCATCAAGGGCATCTGCGGGATGAGCAGCACTGAGCGCATAATCCGTCCATTATTGGGCATTGAGCGGAAAGATATTGAGAATTGGATGAATTCTCACGGCTTAACCTGGCGAGAGGATAGTAGCAACGGGCAGAACATCTACAAACGCAACATGATCAGAAGGGAGATTTTCCCTCTATTCGCGCAGCTCAATCCCTCATACATCAAGACCTTAAATTCGGACATGGAGAGGTTTGCGCAGGTAGGCAGCATTGCCGATGATTATGTTAAGGCGGTGCGCAAAACAGTCCTACATCCTGACGGTCGCATTAATCTGCACAAGCTCCAAGAGTTCAAACATTGGGAATATGCTCTTTGGAATTTACTCGAAGGAAGCGGAATCAGCAGCAGCGAGTTTGCAGACCTTACTGCATGCATAAAAGCAGGACGCCAGATTGCAGGGAAATGCTTCGGCCCTGTTATCGGAACAACCAACAGCCTGATTATCAATAGTCAGAAGAGAGAAAAAAGGGAAATAAAAGTTGAGCTGATCCTAAGAAACGAGTTAACGTCTCTGATTACTGAACCCGGTGTGATATTGCTGGATGCTGACAAAATCAGTATGCCGCTGAAAATACGCGGATGGAAAGAAGGCGATTGGATGAGACCTCTAGGTATGAAAGGCAAGAAGAAGCTTTCAGACCTTTTTACTGACCTGAAATATTCTGCTCTAGACAAAGCCGAAGCTCAAGTGATAGAACTTGAGGGCTCACACATTGCGGCTCTGGTGGGGGTCAGGATTGATGACCGTGTAAAGGTAGATGATAAAACTGAGAATGTACTGAGAATCAGCTATTCTTCAATCAAATAGACTGTCTCGCCCGGCTCTGCAAAATAGAACTGCTCGCGAGCATAGGTTTCCAAAGAATCTTTATTTGAAGTCAGTGTCTGGATCTGATCGCCAAGAGTCCTTATCTCATTTTGATAATTCTCTATCTGTCTGTTCTGTTTATTCAAAGTCACGCCGGCACTGACCCAGGTGATGATATTGTCCTTCTTGATAAACAGGAAAAGCACAAAAACTCCCAATGCAATTATTGCAAAACGAAGGAAGGAGCGCTGCTGAGTAGCAGAGCCATCTTTGCTCTTATCCCATAAATCTTTGAAACGAGAGGACATAATCATTAAAATAAATTAGTAAGGATAGACAAAAATAATTAATTTTGTCAAATCTGACTAATAAAAACTTTACAATAAAATGAAACCTACACTATTAGTTCTTGCAGCCGGTATGGGCAGCCGCTACGGCGGTCTCAAGCAGATGGACGGTCTTGGTCCAAACAATGAAACTATCATTGATTATTCTATTTATGACGCAGTAGAAGCCGGATTCGGTAAGGTTGTCTACATCGTGCGCGAGTACTTCCTTGACCAGTTCAAGCAGACTGTAGCTGAGAAATATAGCAACGTAAAGTGCTGCGACGGCTCTCCACTTGAGTTTGTTTTTGTAACCCAGGAGCTCAATAAGATTCCTTCACAGTTTAACCTCAACCCTGAAAGACAGAAGCCTTGGGGTACTGCCCACGCAGTTTTGATGGCAAAGGATGTTATCAATGAGCCATTTGTAGTAATCAACGGTGACGACTTCTATGGCAAGGAGTCTTTCAAGATTGCTGCTCAGTGGTGCCAGAATCATAAGGACAGCAAGGGCATCTATGCTATCGTGGGCTTTGAGCTTGAGAATACCCTCAGCGAGTCAGGTGGTGTATCAAGAGGTATCTGCCATTACAACGAGGCATCTGAGCTCACAGATGTAGTTGAGCACCTCAACATCATCAAGGAGGAAGATGGCGTAGTGCGTGGTGATAACTCAATCACTTCAGAGAGAGTAGTGCTCAATGGTGGTGACCTCTGTTCTATGAATATGTGGTGCTTCACTCCTGACTATTTTGAAGCTAGTGAGAAAATCTTTGTCAGCTTCCTTGAGGAGAATATCAATGAGCTCAAGAAAGAGTACTATATCCCTTATGCCATCGATGTAATGATTAATGGCGGCGGCGCAAAGTGCGACGTGGTTTCTACTCCATCACACTGGTTTGGTGTTACCTACAAAGAAGACAGACCAGCTGTTGTAGCTAAGTTTGCGGAGCTTGCAGAGGCAGGTATCTA
Source organism: Bacteroidales bacterium (assembly GCA_017383945.1). Lineage (GTDB taxonomy): Bacteria > Bacteroidota > Bacteroidia > Bacteroidales > UBA932 > Cryptobacteroides. The sequence goes on from JAFNUQ010000158.1 coordinate 6,769, forward strand.
CCCTTCTCCTCTTTATAAGAAGTAATTTTATGTCTAAAAGAGTCGTTAAGAATTACGGTTTCTACGGAAGATTCAACCACTACATCCCTAAGGTATCCGGGATGTTTGGACTGCTGCTCTTCCTGCTTGCCGGAGGTGTTATCGGCGGCATCTTTGCATTGCTGGTTCCTGCTATTTATCAAGGAAGCAGCGGCAATGAGGTCAGCACAATGGTTTCCTATGTAGTGATGTTTATTCCTGCTATGCTTTATGCAAGTTCAAGAAGCAGGATAAATATGATGAACAAGGGCGGACTCAAGCTTGACAATGGGCACTTTGCTCCTGTCGGAGGTCCACTTAGTGCAGTTCTTGTAGTCATCGCAACTCTATGCGCTGCCTACTGCTGTGAGCCAATCACTGCCCTTCTGCCAGAGATGCCTGAGGTGCTCAAAGCGGCTCTCGACAGTATGGTCCAGGGCAACTTCTTCCTCAATTTCCTCTGCGTCAGCATTTTTGCTCCATTCTTTGAGGAGTGGCTCTGCCGTGGTATGGTATTGAGAGGACTTCTGGGCAACGGAATGAAACCAATTTGGGCTATTGTGATTTCTGCGGTATTCTTTGCTGTAATCCACGCTAACCCTTGGCAGGCAATTCCTGCATTTACACTGGGCGTACTCTTCGGATACATCTACTACAAGACCGGATCCCTCAAGCTCACCATGCTGATGCATTTTGCCAACAACACCTTCTCTCTCATTATGTCAAATGTACCTGCATTCCAGGAGGCTGAGACATTTAGAGATGTTCTTCAGGGACCGTTGTATTGGATTATCTTTGCTGCGGCAGCACTAATGCTTGTCCTGATTGTCAAGAAATTTGCAACAATCAAGGTCGAAGATAATACAAGCGCCTTTGAGAAAGTGCCTTCGCTTTTTGACGACACACAAGTTTAAACAGATATCACTTTTGTAGAAGAGACTGAGCGTGAAGCTTGGTCTCTTTTACATTATGCACCCTCAGGATATCTGCTCCGCCGAGGATAGCGAGCTCATGAGCACGGGCATTATTTCCGTGAGTAAAGCGTTTATCCGCCGCACCGATAAGAATCGGGCGACCAAGAGATTGCAGTTCGGATAGTTTCTCAAGAATCTCCCAGTTCTGCTGCTCGGTCTTTGCAAAGCCAAGACCCGGGTCAATCACCCAGTCCTTGAGTCCGGCAGCCTCTGCTCTCAGGGCAAACTCCTCAAAGTAGGCGATGAGCTCGGGGATAATCCCTGACGAATAGGAGGTCATGCCATCCATAGTCTGAGGATTGCCTCGCTTATGCATCGCTACATAGCCCAATCCGAGAGTCGCCACGGTTTCCAGCATCTGCGGATCGTCTTCGCCTGCGGAGATATCATTGACAATGTAGCTTCTGCCAAGGACCGAATGTGCACGGGCGGCAATCACGGCACTGGTCGTGTCTATCGACAGCCTGACAGAGTGCGGCAGGCGCTTGAGCACGGGTTCCAGACGTGCCCATTCGGTCTCAACATCCACAGGATCAGCACCAGGGCGGGTTGATACTGCACCCAGGTCGATGATATCTGCTCCTTCTTCCAACATTGACTCAATCTTCTCCAGAGCAGTAGCGGCATCTGCCCTGCTGGCCTCCCAAAAAGAGTCGGGAGTGAGATTGACTATTCCCATTATCTGTATCATAGCAACTTGAACAAGCAAAATTAGCAAAATGGTTTGAAATATCTTATCTTTGCGACTATGCTAATCGTACTCGAAGGCCTTGACGGTGCAGGCAAATCCACCCAGGTCAAAATGTTCAGAAAATATTTGGAGAGCGTGTGCTCGCGACTTGATTATATCCACTTTCCTCGCTATGACGCTCCTGTCTATGGAGACCTCATCTCCAGATTCTTAAGAGGAGACTTCGGTAGCAACGAAGCAGTTCATCCTCAGCTGGTTGCACTGCTCTTTGCAGAAGATAGACATGGCGCAGCTCCGGAGATCAAGAAGGTTCTTGAGCAGGGCGGCACGGTGCTTCTTGACCGTTATGTGTATTCCAACATTGCATATCAATGCGCCAAGCTTTCTTCTGATCAGGAAGCGGATGAGCTTCGCCAATGGATATTCAATACCGAATACGGCGATTTCCAGCTCCCCCGCCCCGACCTTAATATCTTCCTTGATGTGCCGATCAGCTTTGTTGAAGGCAATCTCAGCGCAGAGCGCAAAGGCGACGAGAGGGATTATCTTCAAGGCTCACAGGATATCCACGAAGCTGATATCGCTTTCCAGAAGAGGGTAAGACAGATGTATCGCAAACAAGCAGAGCAAGATGGCAGCTTTATTGTAATTGACTGCTCTGACAGCGAGGGAAGGATGCTCCCGGCTCAAGATATTTTTGAAAAGGTAAAGGCCATATATGAAAACTATACGCAGGCTTAGCGCAATTATCATCGGCTTTGTGCTCTTCATTTCAGGAGCACTCAAACTGATGGACCCTGTGGGAGCAGGGCTTGTAATGGACGAATACTTCAGCTTCCTCCATTTGGGATTCATGAGCTTTGCTTCATCTCTCTTCGGGGCTGGATTTGCATTATGCGAGACTATACTTGGCATTGCATTGATTACAGGCGTCTGGCGCAAGGCTGTGGCATTTGTGAGCTTGTGTTTTCTTGGACTATTTACCCTGCTCACAACCATTCTTTGGATATTCAACCCTAGCATGGATTGCGGCTGCTTCGGCGAAGCGATAAAACTCACACACGCCCAGAGCTTCTTCAAGAACTGCATACTGATGGCGCTATGGGTGCTAGCCTTTATCCCTGTCAGAGAGCAAGAACCAACCCGCAAAATCAAATATGTGAGCTTCGGGATAGCAAGTATCTCTTCTTGTCTATTCTTGCTTTATGCCTCTTTCTCCATCCCCCTGATAGACTTTACCAGTCTCAAGACCGGAACAGAACTATATTGCGAGGAAAATATTGATTTTGAAGAGATTGACGATTTCTCAAAGCTCCACGAGCTTTATCCGGTCCTGAGTATCAGCAATGTCGCAGGAGAGTCGGTTGACAGCCTGGTCCTGACAGGTAATGTAATTGTAGCCTCAGCACACACTCCTCAGAAGATGAAGGGAAACTCTTGGGCAAAGATAGCTTCTGTATTCAAAAGCGCACAGCAGGCTGGTTACTCTACAGTATTACTTGCCTCAGCGACTCCGGATGAGTTAGAATCCCTGGTGCGCGATCCGGAACTGCTTTCTTGCAGTTATTTTGCAGACAGAAAGGATCTTCTCTCCCTCAACCGCTCCAATGGAGGACTCAGCTATATCTCTGACGCTCAGATTATTGCAAAATGGTCCATCAACCGCACCCCAACAAAAGAGAAGCTCACTGAGCTCGCACAGACCAATAGCACTGAGGCCTTGATTGCGGAGAACAATAGCTCCTCTCTCAAAATGCAGGCATTCCTGCTTTATGTATTTGCGATAATGCTGCTTCTATAGCTATCTGCAGAATTCTACTATAGACGCGATATCGTTGCAAGAAAAACTCTTCTGCTCGCCGGTTGCGAGATTCTTGACGTTTATCACACCTGCCTCAGCTTCTGACGATCCTGTGATAGAAAGGAATGGGATAGCCTTGCGCTGTGCATAGTCAAACTGCTTCTTGATCTTGGATGCATCTGGGTAGATTTCGACAGACACTCCAGCCTCTCTGAGCTTTGACGCAATCGGAAGGATATAGGCAAGTTCACTGTCGCCCATATTTGCAAAGAGCAATGTGGTTGCACTGCAGATATCTGCAGGGAACTTCTCAAGACCCTTGAGCACATCATAGATGCGGTCTGCACCAAAACTGATACCGACACCAGACATATCTGGGAGACCGAAGATACCGGTAAGGTTATCATACCTACCGCCTCCACAGATACTACCAATCTGATAATCAAGAGCTTTCACCTCAAAGATTGCACCTGTATAGTAGTTGAGACCACGAGCAAGAGATAGATCAATCTCTACTGCAGTACTGATCTGCGCAGCCTGGATATAGCCGAAGAGCTGCTCCAACTCATCCAATCCAAGAAGACCGGTTGGGGATGTGCTCATTATCTCACGCATCTTGGCGAGCTTCTCAGCTGTAGTGCCACTTAACAGAAGCACCGGCTCAAGTACAGCAATTGCCTGTTCTGTGAGGCCCTTTGAAAGCATCTCTTCCTTGACAGCATCAAGACCGATTTTATCAAGTTTATCAATTGCCACGGTAATGTCTACGACCTTATCAGGGAAGCCACATACCTCTGCAAGTCCTGTGAGGACTTTTCTATTATTAATCTTGATGAGTACGTTGACGTCAAGCTTCTTGAAGACAGCATCCACTATCTGTACGAGCTCCAGCTCGCAAAGCTGGCTCTTGCTGCCGATTGCATC
>JAFNUQ010000159.1 GCA_017383945.1 Bacteroidales bacterium
GATGGAAAAACTTTCTGCGCTTCTTCCGGAGAGCGGTTTCTTCTGCGAGGAAGAAGATGCGCAATCTTTTGATAAAGAGAAGGTTTGGATTATCGATCCGATAGATGGCACTGCCAACTATTCGCGCGGCATCAGCGATTGCTGCATCTCAGTTGCACTGGCGGTAAAAGGAGAGCTTGAGATGGGTGTGGTATATAGTCCGTGGAGAGAGGAACTCTACTGCGCTGAGCGTGGCAAGGGGGCATTCTTCAATGGTGAGAGGATTTCCGTTTCAAAGCGTCCATTTGAGGATGGCCTATTCTGCACAGCGATGAGCACTTACCGCAAGGAGTTTGCGCGCAGCTGCTCGGATATTATCTATGACATCTATATGCAGAGCAATGATACCCGTCGTTTCGGCTCTGCGGCTCTTGAGCTTTGCATGCTGGCGCGCGGCATCATTGAGCTTTATTTTGAGCTTCGCCTTCAGCCGTGGGACTATGCTGCCGGAACTCTCATCCTTCGCGAAGCCGGCGGTGCGATTGCCGGATTTGACGGCAGCGAACCTTCGCTTCAGCAGGCTTCACTTGTCGTGGCGTCAAACAGCGGAGCACACACTAAGCGTCTGCTTGAGATAGTCCATCAGCATCTGGATAAGCTACCATACTAGAGTACACAATACAAAAAGAGATCGCACCAATGCGATCTCTTTGTGCCTCGGATGAGACTCGAACTCACACGGACATTGCTGCCCAAGGGATTTTAAGTCCCTCGTGTCTACCATTCCACCACCAAGGCTTAAGACTGCAAAGATAAACAAAAGTTAGAAATATTTGTTCTCTTGTCTATACAGAGCAATAAATATGAAGATAAATATTGAAAAAGCCAGCAGGGACGAGCCTCCGTAACTTAACATAGGCAGAGGGATACCAATCACAGGCATCAGACCTATAGTCATGCCGATATTGATAAACAAATGCATGAACAGACACGAAGCAAGACAATAACCATAGATGCGGGTAAAAGCTTCTCTACACTTGTCGGCATCTGATACTATCCTAGAGATTAGGGCTACATATAGCAGCAACAGGAAGATACATCCAAGAAATCCCCATTCTTCGCCGATGGTGCAGAAGATAAAGTCCGTACTCTGCTCAGGGACAAATCCATAGGTGGTCTGTGTGCCAGAGAGAAATCCTTTTCCTGCAAAGCCTCCTGATCCGATTGCAATCATTGATTGTCTGACATTATAACCCACACCGCTTGGATCCTCTTTAAGGCCTAGAAGAACCTCAATGCGTCCACGCTGGTGGTCCTGAAGTACATTGTTAAAGATGAAGTCTGTGGCAAAAATCAGCATCAAACCGCCGGCAATCACAGCCAGGACCCTCAACAATACGGCCCTTCTGGCATTACGAGCCTCTTTACGGGTGTGCTTGAGGAAATACAGATAGTATATCAAGCAGATGCCCACTAGAACCAGTGCAGTTACCTTCCAGTTAAAAACTAATGTAAAGATAAACAGCAATATAGCCAAGCCAATCAGCGCAAGCCACCAGCCGGAAAGGCCTTCTCTGTAAAGTACAAATACAAAACCCACATAGACAAGAGCCGATCCTGTCTCGCTCTCTCCAAGGATTGCCAGCATCGGCAGTCCCAGAACCAGAGCCACAGAAAGCAGTCCTGCCTGAGAGTTGAATTTGAAGTTCGGGCGGCTCATTATTCCCGCCAGCATCAGAGACGTCGTGATCTTGGAGACTTCTGCCGGCTGGAACTTGATAGGTCCAAGCTCAAACCAGGAGTGAGAACCTTTGACGTCCTTGCTCACAAAAATCACAACCACCAGCAATATCAGCACGAGGATATAACCCATAGAGGAGACGACCTCCCATATGCGAGGATTGATTGCAAATAGTATGACCAGATCCACCACAAGGGAAATGCCCAGCCAGAGTATCTGCTTGCCGCTTCTAGTATTCAAGTCAAATATCGATGACGGGTCAGACGAGTGGATAGAGGCATAGATGCTCACACATCCGATCAATGCGATGGCCAGGTATAATATTATAAGCCACCAGTCGACCGTCTGCTTGAGGCCTCTGTCTAGGTGATGATATGATTGTCTACTTGGTGTCATTAGAAAAATTTAGTTGTCAGCATCCTCTCTTCCATCGGTTTGCGCTTCTCGGATATCTCACCATTAAGATATTTCTCAAGCATCAGCGATGCTACAGGAAGTGCCCAGGTGGCACCGAATCCGGCGTTCTCTACATAAGCAGCCACTGCAATCTTAGGATTGTCCTTAGGCGCAAAACATATAAATACTGAGTTGTCCTTTCCGTGAGGATTCTGTGCTGTACCTGTCTTGCCGCACACATCCAGGCCTGGTATTGAGGCGTTGTAGGCTGTGCCTGCCGCTGTAGATCCGCCATTAACCGCCATATACATACCCTCCACCGCTGTTTCGAAATGAGATGTGTCAACCTTGGTATATACTCTCTCGTGATACTTAGGGTCAATCTTGACACCTTCAGAGTCTTTAACGATATGAGGCGGTATATAATAACCGCGATTGGCCATAATAGCTGCAAGATTGGCAATCTGAAGAGGTGTAGCTCCGATCTCGCCCTGACCGATAGAGAGGGAAATCACGGTCTGGAACCTCCATCTGTTTTTGCCATATATCTTGTTGTAATAGTTTGATGTCGGGATATTTCCGCCGAGCTCTGAAGGGAAATCACTTCCAAGAGAGTTTCCAAATCCAAAACTTGTCACATAGTCCCTCCATACATCAAAGGCTTCAGTAGTTGAGCTATATTTCTTATTATCAAGGATATCCTTAAACACGTAGCAGAAGTATCCGTTACAAGAAGTAGCGATTGCATCGCGGAACCTCAGCGGAGAAGTGTGTGCGTGACAACCAAGCTTGCGGGTTGCCGTGTAATAATAACCTCCGTGACAAGGATAGCTGTCCTCAGGCACAAGAACTCCTTCCTGAAGACCGATCAGGCCATTGACCAGCTTGAAGACCGATCCCGGAGGGTATGAGGCCATAACTGTGCGGTTAAACATCGGTTTGCGAGGATTAGCCGAAATCTCTGCATAGTGCTTGCCGATGTCGGAGAGTACATCCACGTCGATGCCGGGGCTTGACACCATCGCAAGGATTTCTCCTGTCGAAGGCTCAATTGCAACCACAGAACCGACTTTTCCTTCCATAAGACGCTGGCCATATTGCTGCAGGTGAGCATCAATGGTGGAAACGATATCTTTTCCAGGCACAGCAGGCTTATCTTCTTTGCCTTCGGCATATGCCGACTGCACCCTGTTGCGGGCGTCTCTCAAGAAGATGTGGTAGCCCTTCTCGCCTTTGAGCTGCTGCTCCATTGCCGCTTCAAGACCTGTGCGGCCCACATAATCGCCTGCTTCGTATTCCGGATGCTTGCTGATGTAGTTGGCGTCCACTTCGGAGATATATCCCAGCAGATTGCCGCCAGCATTGAAAGGATACTCCCTGATGCTTCTGGCTTGAGCACGGAAGCCTGGGAATCGGTATTCCTGCTCCGCAAATTTGATATATGTGCTAGGAGGTACCTGCTTCAGCAAGGTCACTGTACGGTAGCCGATACGCGAACGATATTCGCGATAATATTTCATCCTGCTGCGCAGGAAATCGACTGTTGTGTCAAGGGCGGTCGCGAGTGCAAGAGTGTCAAACTGCTTTACGTCGCGTGGTGTGACGAGTATATCATAGCACACAGTATTGCCCACGAGAACTTCTCCGTTGCGGTCATAGATGATGCCTCTTGGAGGGTAGATGTCTACATAGACCATGGAGTTGTTGGAAGCATCTTCTTTATATCCCTTGTCGATAATCTGAATATAAAACAGCTTGCCGATCAGCACTAAAGCTACAATCCACAATCCAATCAGAAGCTTATTTTTGCGGTTTATTTCCATTTTGACTCCTGCTTGTGAGAGAGTAACTCTATGATATACAAAGAAATAGGTGTACTGAGAAGGAGCGAAGCTCCGACTTTGACCAGGTCTACCCAGAAGGCCCTGGTTCCAGCACTATCTATGCAGACATAGATGATAAGGAAAATCAGGGTCAGGATTATTGTGGTTACAGCGATTTTGTTCCAGCCTTGTCTGTATGGGGACACGTCCTCTCCGCGAGAGAAGACTTCCGAGCCCATCACCAGCATGATGACCGGTCGGCGAAGGGCTGCTACAGCTACTAGAGCAAAGCTGCTCAGGCCGAGCGGTGCACCACAGAAGAAATCACAGAAAAAGCCGAAGGCAAATGCTAGTATCATATCACGTGCACTGCTTCTGCGCAGGCTGAGGCAAAGCACCAGAGCCGGCAGGTAGGCTATCATCAGGAACTGCGAGAAATTAAAGAAATTCCAGAGAAGAACCTGAGCACAAAGAAGAAGCAGATATCTCAACCAAGGTTGTTTCATTGGTAACCTCCCTGCTCTTCAAGAGCCATAATTTCCTCACGTTCAAGATTTTCCACAACAGTCACGTAGTGAAGGGTCTTGAAATTCTGGAATAGTGTGACTTTAATCTGTTTCTTGGATCCATCAACCAGTCTGCTCTCTACTGTTGTGCCAAGAGCGATGCCAGCAGGGAAAAGTGATGAGTATCCGCTTGTGCGGACAGTATCTCCCACAGCGACTTCGTAATGAGGAGGAATATCATCAACAATAGCTCCGTCGGGGCTGATTCCGTCCCACATCAGAGGTGCGTCAATACCTTCTCTTCCGACCTTTGTGCTGATACGGAGCTTGTTGTTCATCATGGTGATGCCGTAGGCCTGATGTCGGCCCACAGCTGTGATGATGCCTACCACTCCATTGTCTGAGATGATGCCGGACTGCTCCTTGATGCCGTCTTCCCAGCCTTTGTTGATGATGATATAGTTATGAGCAGTATTGCGACTCATCTTGATGATTGTCGCGCTGGTGTATTTGAATCTTGAATCTCCCACCAGAGATTGTGTCGCGGCTTGCTCCTGGGCTGCTTCTTCTGCGTTTTCGTAGGCCTGCAATCTGGCCTGAAGTTCCGCGTTGATGCGGACGAGCTCATCGTTCTGGTCCTGAAGCATGAAATGCGAGCGGATTTTCTCACCACCGCCCCATAAAAAGGCGTTGACGCTGCCGCTAAGCTGATTCAGCCAGATATTCTGCTTGCTCGAACTCCTACTGAGCATTGCAAGAGCAGCAATCTCCAAAACGATGAAGATTGCCGCACTTATCATAAATGATGTAGGTCGTCTTTGCACTATTTTCTATCGCATCAAGAATTGGTAACGATCAGTGTTTTTGAGTGCATCACAAGTGCCTCGGGCAACAGCGTGAAGCGGATCGTCAGCCACGTGGAAAGTGATGTTGACCTTGTCTGTGAGTCTCTTTGCAAGACCTCTTAGGAGAGAACCGCCACCAGAGAGGTGAATACCGTTTTCTACGATATCAGAGTACAACTCAGGAGGAGTGTTCTCAAGAACGTGAAGGATAGAAGTCTCGATTTTTGCAATAGACTTATCCAAGCAGTGAGCAATCTCCTGATGAGTGATTGTTGCCTCTACAGGGTGAGCGGTCATGAGGTTTGGACCTCTCACTACAAATGGCTCAGGTGCGTTCTCGTCAAGATCCGGAATTACGGCGCCGATAGCAATCTTGATCTTCTCGGCAGTAATGTCGCCCACCTTGATGTTGTGCTGCTGGCGGAGATAATACTGGATGTCGCTAGTAAATACATCACCTGCGGTGCGAATGCTCTCCTGATGCACAAGGCCGCCAAGAGAAATCACTGCAATTTCAGTTGTACCGCCACCGATGTCAACAACCATATTTCCCTGTGGTGCGAGCACGTCAAGACCGATACCGAGGGCTGCTGCCATTGGCTCGTAGATGAGATATACATCTCTACCGCCGGCGTGCTCTGATGAGTCGCGCACTGCTCTGATCTCAACTTCTGTTGATCCTGAAGGGATGCCCACAACAACTTTGATATTTGGTGTGAAGAGTTTTGTGCGGTTGCCGCTGGCGCGCTTGATAAAGCCGCGGATCATCATCTCCGCAGCATTGAAGTCAGCAATCACGCCATCTCTGAGTGGACGGATGGTTCTGATGCCTGAATATTCCTTACCGCTCATCAGTTTTGCTTCCTGGCCGATGGCGATAGGCTTGCCTGTATTGTTGTCTATAGCAACGATGCTTGGCTCGTCAAGGACAATCTTATCGTTCTGATATATGATCGTATTGGCAGTACCAAGGTCGATTGCGAGTTCTTGATTTAAAAATGAAAATGCCATTTTCTGCTTGATTCTTGTTAAGCTACAAAAATAACTAAAAATACTTAAATTTGCCTATCAATCTCAAGCTTTTTTATGGAAAGAAAAGTGTATGCAATTTTTGTTGCCGGAGGTAGCGGCACGAGGATGGGAGGAGACACTCCAAAACAGTTCCTGCCACTTGGCGACAAGTCGGTCCTTCAAAGGACAATAGAAGTCTTTTTGGAGGCAGATCCGGATATGAATGTGATTGTAGTGCTTCCTAAGGCACATTTTCAGACTTGGAAGGAGATGTGTCTTGTCAACTGCTTTGATCATAAGCACAGCCTGGTTGCAGGAGGAATCACGCGCTTTCATTCGGTCAAGAATGCATTGAAAAAAGTTCCGGATGGAGCGATTGTTTCAATACACGATGGTGTCAGACCATTCATTACTCCACAACTGGTGAGAGATATGATTGAGAAGATGTCCACATCAAGAGCTTTGATACCCGTGGTTCCTGTCGTGGATACGCTCAAGAGTGTCGTTGAGGGTGAAGCTCACCCTGACAGATCGTCCATCGTAGCAGTGCAGACACCACAGATGTTTTATTCGGAAGATATCAAGGCTGCCTATCAGCAGGCCTACGACCTGTCTTTTACTGATGACTCGTCTGTAGCAGAAAAAGCTTCTCTCAAGATTGATACAATACAAGGAGAGAAGCTAAATATCAAGATTACCACCAAGGAAGACCTTGAGTTAGGTAATGCTATTCTTTTGATGAGAAAGTCCTGAAGCTGGTGCTTTTATAATCCTTTACCCAGATCTCGCGCTCAAACGGCTTGTCGAGAGACATCATTGTGTCTGTTGACTGCACATAAGGAATGCGTTGGATGGTATTGATAAGGATGTTCATAAGGTGCTCATTGTCAAAGCAATATACCTTGAGGAAAAGAGCTGCCTTACCAGTAATGAAGTGACACTCTACAATCTCGGGTACGAGTTTGAGGGCTTCAACTACCTCAGGGTATTTGTTGTCTTCAGAAAGACAGACACTGATAAAGGCGCATACATTCAGTCCAAGAGCGGCAGGCTTGACAACAAGTCTGGAACCTGAAATGACTTTGTTCTGCTCCATTTTCTTGACCCTTTGGTGTACAGCAGCGCCTGAGATGCCGCACTCTCTGGCAATCTCTAGAAATGGCATTCTCGCGTTGTTGACAAGAAAGGATAGGATCTTTCTATCTGTCTCGTCGATTTGATAATGTTGCATAGCGGTTAATTATTTTTTTGTTTTCTTTTTGTACTTAGGTGTTGTTGGGCCGCTTGCAGCAATTATTGCTTTGCAGTCTTCTTCGCTAAGGCTTTGAATATCTGTGCCTTTTGCGATTTTATAATTTGCGCCGGCGTGTTTGATATATGGACCGTAACGTCCATTCAGAATGCTGATATCAGCATCTTTAAACTCTTTGATTACTGCATTTGCACTGGCATTGGCAGCGATGAGACTCTGGCAATCCTCTATGCTGATAGTCAGAGGATCTGTCCCCTTAGGGAGAGAAATGCTCTTCTCTCCATATTTGAGATATGGACCGAAGCGTCCCTTGGTGGCAATTACTTCTATGCCTTCAACGCTTCCTACTGTGCGAGGAAGTTTGAAGAGATCAAGCGCTTCTTCAAGGGTGATGCTTTCTATCAACTGGCCATTTGTCAGGCTGGCAGACTGCTTGTCGTCGCCTTCGCCTTTCTGAACATAGGCTCCATATTGGCCGAAGCGGGCAATTACAGTCTTTCCGTCAGCCGGGTCTGTTCCTAGAACACGCTCAACGTGATTGAACTGCTTGTCGCTCAGGCTGGTATTGATCTTGTCGTGGAAATCGCCATAAAAATCAGAAATAACACTGTTCCACTCTTTCTGTCCCTCTGCAATCTCATCAAAATCCTTCTCTACATTGGCTGTAAAGTCATAATTCATGATGCTAGGGAAGTTCTCGACAAGGTAGTCTGTTACAACCATTCCGATCTCGGCAGGCACAAGCTTTTTCTTTTCAGCGCCGATGATTTCGGTCTTTTCTTCCTGCGAGATCACCCCGTCTTTGAGTGTGAGATGATTACAAGTGACGCGTTTTCCCGGCTTGTCGTCAATCATTACATAACCTCTTGATTTTGTGAGGGTTGTAATGGTTGGGTTGTATGTTGAAGGACGGCCTATCCCGAGCTCTTCAAGCTTCTTTACGAGTGTGCCTTCAGAAAATCTGTGAGGCGCTGCTGTAAACTTGTTTTCTGCGTTGATCTGAAGTGCTGAGAGACTCTGACCCACATTGAGGGTTGGGAGAATTACCTCCTCGTCTGTAGCTTCCTCGTCGTCGTGTCCTTCCATATAGAGCTTGAGGAAACCATCAAAGAGGACCTCGCTTGCTTTAATCTCAAATACCTCGCTTCTCTTGTCGGAAGCAACTGAGATTGCTGTGTTCATCATCTTTGCAGAAGCCATCTGAGATGCAACAGTGCGCTTCCAGATGAGCTTATACAATCTCTTTTCCTGGGCTGTACCTTCTATATCAGTATTGCTGATGTAGGTTGGTCGGATGGCTTCGTGAGCCTCTTGAGCACCCTTTGCTTTGGTTTTGTACTGGCTAGGATGCGAGTATTCCGGGCCGTAGGTATTGATGATGTATTCTTTTGCTGTATTGATTGCAAGAGATGAGAGGTTTGTGGAGTCAGTACGCATGTATGTAATCAAAC
>JAFNUQ010000160.1 GCA_017383945.1 Bacteroidales bacterium
GACTGCGCCAAACGAGCTGGTATGGATATGGTCGCTATAGAAAAGATATTCTACCTTGCGTGGGTCAAATACCTCATCGTATTTATGTCTGATGGCAGCGTTGAAGTCAATGAAAGGAACGCCCTTCTCTTCTGCTATCTCCTTGATTACGCCGGTTCTGTATTCGTCAGGGACGATTTTGCCGTCCTCGCCGCGACCCTTTCTGCTGGTGAGGGAGAGGAGCAGTGGCTGTCCGCCGCGTGCCCTGATCTCATCGATATAGATGCGCAGGTATTCGCCGTAGGTGTAGATTCTCTCGCGAGTGCCGTTGCCAGGAAGGATGACCTCGGTGTATTCCTTGCCTGAGCCGCGAAGCAGACCGCGGAAACGGCCGTTGTTCATCTCTGCGCCGTGGCGGTCATTGTGGCCAAGCTGGATAATCACCCAGTCGCCTGGACGCACTGCTCTGAGCAGAGGAAAGAGGTAGTTTTTAAAGTACGAACGTGTGCTCTCGCCGCCGAGGCCGTGGTTCTCAACGCGGATGCGGCTGGTATCAAAGTAGTTCTGGATGTAGTAACCCCAGCCCCATTGACCATTGTCGCCGTTGCCTTCCACGCCTGTGCGCATAGTTGAGTCGCCGATGAGGAAGAGGAGCGGTTTGTCTCCGTCTCTGCGTGTACCTGCTACCGGTCTTTCTGTGTAGTAGCGGTTGAGGCTGTCGAGTTTGGCGCTGTCTCTTTGTGCGCCCATAGGGATTTTGCGGAACTCTGCGTTCTGATCAAGGATGCCGACCTGTGCCGAAGCAGTCATTGCTACGACAAGTCCAGCAAGAATTGTGATGATTCTGCTTGATTTCATAGTATATTGATTATTAGTTAATTACTTATCCTCTGATGCTGATCTGGAAACCCTCCTCAAGGAGCGGCTTTACCAGCTCTTCCATCTGCTCAGGGGTAAATTTCTGCAGCCCTTCCTCTGGGGTGGGGCGTGCTATAGTGTAGACCATGATTTCACGAGGTCTGAGTCTTCTGACAATATCCATCCAGCCTTCCAGTACTTCCGGAGATGATGAGTCAAAGTCTCTGCTCTTGAGAAACATGGTCTGGAGCACAAAGTCTCCTTCAAAGCCCTCCAGTGCCTTGATGACTCTCTCGACACTGTATCCTGGCGCCGGCTTGTTGATGTGCTCGACAAGCGCGTCAGTAGGGGCGTCTATCTTTAAAATCGGGTTGTCTACCTTTTTGAGTGCAGCGGCAATGCTCTCGATGTGGACTCTAGTGGCGTTGGAGAGCACAGAGACCTTGGCCTCAGGGTAATAGAAGTCGCGCAGCTCAAGTGTATCGTCTATAATCTGCGGGAAGTCCGGGTTGAGTGTAGGCTCGCCGTCGCCTGAAAAGGTAATCGAATCAATGCGTGTTCCTGCCGACTTCAGCTCTTTGAGCTTGTCCTCAAGCCTCTGCTTGACCTCGGCAGCAGTCGGGATGACTGTGTCGCCGCAGCCATCTTTGTTCCAACCACATTCGCAGTAAATGCAGTCAAAATTGCAGATCTTGCCTTCTTTAGGAAGAAGGTTGATGCCGAGGGAGGCGCCCAAGCGACGGCTGAATATCGGTCCGAAAACAGTATCTTCTCGCAGTGGCGTCATAGCTAGAACTTTCCGTCTTTGTTGGCTTCTTCGATGCTCTTATAGAGATATGTAGGGTATTTTCTGTCAAAGCATGCGGCGCAGATCTCTTCTCTAGAACCTGATTTGTAGAGAGCCTCTACAGAAAGGTATCCGAGTGAGTCGGCTCCGATGATTTCCTTTACCTCTTCTACGCTCTTGTGAGCGCTGATGAGCTCGTCATAGGAAGAAGTGTCCACGCCATAGAAGCAAGGGCTCACCATAGGAGGGCTGGCGATGCGGACGTGAAC
>JAFNUQ010000161.1 GCA_017383945.1 Bacteroidales bacterium
CTTGAAGAAAGAGTTTCAAAGGACAAGTATATGTCTTTTGACGAATTGATGGGACTTCTAAGAGATGAAATCAGCCAGCTTATGGATGATGATAAGCCTGCTTTTGATTTCTCAAAGAAACCATACATTATATTGGTCGTGGGTGTCAATGGAGTAGGTAAAACCACTACAATTGGAAAATTGGCATCAATGCTCACTGCACAGGGTAAAAAGGTCATCCTTGGCGCTGCAGATACTTTCAGAGCGGCAGCTGTCGACCAGTTGACAATCTGGGCAGAGCGAGCAGGCGTGGATATTGTTAAGCAATCAATGGGCTCAGATCCTGCTTCTGTAGCATTTGATACTGTTAAAGCTGCAGTTGCTCGTGATGCAGATGTGGTGATAATTGACACTGCGGGTCGTCTTCATAATAGAATTGACCTGATGAACGAGCTCACAAAGATTCGTAATGTCATCAGAAAGGTAGTTCCAGACGGTCCACACGACGTGATGCTCGTGCTTGACGCATCTACTGGTCAGAATGCCTTCCAGCAGGCAAAAGAGTTCTCAAGAGCAACGGATATTACTTCTCTGGCCCTCACTAAACTCGATGGAACAGCCAAGGGTGGTGTAGTGGTCGGTGTCTGTGATCAGTTCCATATTCCGGTAAAGTTTATCGGTGTAGGAGAAAAGATCGGCGATCTGAAGATCTTTAACAAGAAGGAATTTGTATCGAGTTTGTTTAATCCTGAAGATTTAAAGTAAAATAGAGATATATGAAGCTTAGTTATAATTGGCTCAAAGATTATTTAAAATGTGATCTTACCCCTCAGCAGATTGCAGAGGCGATGACTTCTATCGGTATTGAGGTAGACGGTGTTGTTGAGCAGGAGCAGATTCCTGGCGGTCTTGCTGGTGTTGTTGTAGCTCAGGTTGTAGAGTGTGTTGAGCACCCTGATTCTGATCACCTTCATGTGACCAAGGTGGATGCAGGTGCCGGAGAACTCCTCACCGTTGTGTGTGGCGCGCCAAACGTTGCTGCTGGTCAGAAGGTCCTTTTTGCTCAGATAGGTACTGTCCTGCCTGGCGATTTCAAGATCAAGAAGTCCAAGATTCGTGGCATCGAGTCATTTGGTATGATCTGCGCAGAAGATGAGCTTGGCATCGGTGAGAGCCACGATGGCATTATGGTGCTTCCTAAGGACTCAGTGATTGGTACACCTGCCAAGGAATACCTCAAACTAGGCACTGAGGCTGTAATCGAATACGAAATCACAGCCAACCGTGTTGACGCTGCATCTCACTGGGGCGTAGCTCGCGATCTCTATGCTTATATGCGCCTGAACAACATCCCTTGCGAGCTCGTGCGTCCAAGCGTTGACGCATTTGCCGAAGGCGAGGGAGAAGGCTGCTCAATCGAGCTTGTAGATCCTAGCGTAGCTCCTCGCTATAGCGGTATCAGTATGCGCAATGTCAAGGTTGCAGCTTCGCCAGAATGGCTTCAGAATAAGCTCATCAGCATTGGCCTTCGCCCTATCAACAATATCGTAGATATCTCAAACTTCGTGCTCTTTGAGCTTGGTCAGCCATTGCATACCTTTGATGCTGACAAGATTGCAGGCGGAAAGGTGCGCGTACGCAGAGCTGCCGAAGGCGAAGTTATCAAGACCCTTGACGGCGCTGAGCACAAGCTTTCTTCAAGCGATATGGTGATTGCAAACGAGTCAGTGCCAATGTGCATCGCAGGCGTATTCGGCGGCGAGGACAGCGGCGTGACTATGGAAACTACTTCTCTGTTTGTAGAGAGCAGATCGCGGTAAGAAGAAATCCAGTTCTTGTAGGTGGACCAGATGATGGTCTCGGAGGTAGGACGGATGATGAGTTCCTCTTCGAGGCGTGCCTTAGGGTCTACTACC
>JAFNUQ010000162.1 GCA_017383945.1 Bacteroidales bacterium
GCTCAAGGAAGAGCTCAAGAGCTGGAAACCGCTCCCTAGCACTCCTGCCGATCCTGTTAAGAATTAATAATCATTAAAATAATACACAATGAAAACAAAAGCAGTACGTCTTTATGGTCAGAATGACCTTAGACTTGAGGAGTTTGAACTTCCTCAGATCAAGGAAGATGAAATCCTTGCAAAAGTTGTCTGCGACAGCATCTGTATGTCGTCATATAAAGCTGCTCATCAGGGACCTGAGCACAAGAGAGTTCCAGACGATGTAGCTGAGAATCCAGTAATTATCGGTCACGAGTTTGCCGGTGAGATTGTAGAGGTTGGCGCAAAGTGGGCTAGCGAGTTCAAGGCTGGCGACAAGTTCTCTATCCAGCCAGCTCTTACCTACGAAGGTGGTCCTGTAGGTATCCTTTCTGCCCCTGGTTATTCATACCAGTATATCGGCGGCGATGCTACCTATGTAGTTATCCCCGCTGAGGTTATGGAGCAGGGTTGCCTCCTTCCATATAAGGGAGAGGGTTTCTACCCAGCATCTCTCAGTGAGCCTCTTTCTTGTGTTGTAGGTGCAATGCACGCTTGCTACCACACAACTCCTGGTTCATATGTACACTCTATGGAGATTAAGGAAAACGGTAAGATGGCTCTCCTTGCAGGTGTAGGTCCTATGGGTCTTGCTTGCATCAACTACGTGCTCCATCGCGAGGACCGTCATCCTTCACTCTTCGTTGTTACTGATATCGATCAGGCTCGCCTCGACAGAGCAGCTTCTCTTTACACTGTAGAGTTTGCAGCTTCTCGCGGTATTGATCTCCGTTATGTCAACACTGGCGCTGTAGAGAACCCTGTAGAGGCTCTCCGCGAGCTCACTGGCGGTGATGGTTACGATGAGGTTGTAGTAATGGCTCCAGTGCCTGCAGTTATCGAGCAGGCTGATGCTATCCTCGGATTTGACGGATGTCTCAACTTCTTCTCTGGTCCTGGTCGCTCAGACTTCAAGGCTCCATTTAACTTCTACAATGTTCACTATGCTTCAACTCACGTTGTGGGTACCAGCGGTGGTAACACTGATGATATGAAGGAGTCTCTCTACCTTATGGGCAAGGGTATGGATCCAGCAGGTCTCGTAACTCATATCGGCGGTCTTAACGCTGTTATCGAGACTACTCTCAACCTCCCTTCAGTTCCAGGTGGAAAGAAGCTCATCTATACTCATATCGATATGCCTCTCACAGCTCTTGTAGAGTTTGAGGAGAAAGGTAAGAGCAATCCTGTTTATGCTGAGCTCGACAAGATCTGCAAGGCACATCAGGGTCTCTGGAGTGTAGAAGCTGAGGAATACCTCCTCTCACACGCAGCAGAACTCTAGTAGTCCAGCTAAATATAGAAGCGCCGACCTTTGACAGGGTCGGCGCTGTTTCATAACTGCCACTGTGCTGGCTTTATCGATCTGGTAGAGGAATGGAGTGATTACTCGCCCACGTGGAATGCCACGCGGAGGTCCTCAACTTCCTGATCTGTGATTGGGTGAAGCTTTCCTGCAGGGGCTGCGAGGATGAGTGACTTGGCGCTGAATTCGGCTACCTCAAGGCGGTCAAACGCGTTGATGAGGGAGTCAGATGCCACGATTACCGAGTCGTTGGCAAGCATCACGCAAGAGCGGTTTTTAAATGCGTCAGCCACTGCCACTGGATCTGTATACTGGATGCCAAATGGGAACTTAGGCACGTCCTGAAGGAAGATCCAGCTCTCAGGGATAGTGCGCACATTAAACTCGCTGTTTGTAGTACAGAAGCCCATCAATGAAGGGCACTGAGTGAGCACGATAGCCTGCACCTTAGGGTTGCGACGATAGATCTCAAAATGAAGAGCGCTCGCACGGCTTGGTCTCTTGCCTGCTTCGGCCATACCATCCTTGATCTGCACGATATCATCCTCGTTGATATCCCAACGCTGAATACCGCTTGGAGTGATGAGGAAGTCGTTGTCCTTCCAGCGCATAGATACAGTACCATATGAGCTGCTCATCAATCTCTGATCACATGCTCTGCGCACAAGGCGGCAGATCTCTGTTCTGATAGCTCTCTCATCTGAAGGATGAGTTACATTCATAAAGTGCTGGAAGTTTGGAAGGTACTTCTCGTGCATCAAAACCTGCTCTGGGGTGAGGTAATTTGGCTCGCCGAGAGTCTTGGCGTTAAGGATTGTGCGGGCACAGAGCTCGAGAGTCTCAAATCTCTGGTATGCATCACCGATGTCTTCTCCACAAAGCACTACACCATGGTTTTCCATGATTACAGCCTTGTACTCAGGGTTCTTCTGGAACTCGGCTGCGATGCTCTCTCCGAGGGCGTTACTGCCTGGAACATCATATTTTGCAAATCCGATAGGACCACAGACATCGTGTGCCTGAGGGATGATAGAGGTATTAGGAATCTGATGTATCACGCTGAAAGTCACGAGTCCTGGAGGATGAGCATGGATTACTGCTCTCATCTTTGGACGGATCTGATAGATAGCCTTATGGAAAGGATACTCAGATGAAGGGCGATGACGACCGACAATAGTGCCATCAGCCTTTACACACATAATGTCAGCGGCAGTAAGGGAACCCTTATCCACACCGGCAGGAGTAATCCACATATCTCCATTTTCATCCATAATGGAGAGGTTTCCTCCAGAGGTAGTGGTGAGACCGCTACGATAGATGCGACCGATGATCAGAGCAAGCTGCTCTGCTGGGTGCATAAGTTGAGTGTTTAGTTGTTTCATATTGTTTAAATTAATTACCAATCAATAAAGCGAATATTTCCTCAGCGCTCGTCCCCTCAAAATACCGGCCGACCTCACACGCCCTCACAGCCTCCCACACTATCTCACGCTCAAAGCGCAGCCCGAGGAGACGAGCGCTGAACTCAGCCGCATCCTGCTCCCCGACAAAATCTCCCTCGAAGCGCAGGGCATCAATACAGCCACCCTTCAGGCTAAGCGAGAGCTCTACTGTGCCGCAGGCATACTTCCCTCGCCGCTGAAAATCAGCTTCCTTGCTGCGTCCGTAAACCCAGTCCCAGGAAGCAAACTTACTCTGAGCTTCGCTACGAATCTGTTCTTCTGCACCGTCAGGAAGCTCCATCTGCGAGTCTCCGCTGGATAGATGCGCCGCTAGATGAGCTACAAAACCTTCAAAAGACATATCCGCAGGCAGATATTCCTTGAGGTTGGCCACTCTCGAGCGCACAGAAGCGATTCCCTTGGCCTGGAGTTTTGAACTTGGAGTATCAAGCACCTTTGTCAAAGTATCAAGGTCCACATCATACATCAATGTGCCGTGGATGAGCTCGCGCTCTTTCCATACACGCTTAGCATAACCCGAAACCTTGCGACCATCTACAAATATATCATTTCTTCCTGACAATTCAGCATTAATCCCCAAACTCTTTAGTGCATCGACTATAGGCTGTGGAGTCAGATTCTGTCCGACGAAGGTATAATTGAGATTATTCAGATCGTGATATACCGCTCCGCCGCCTGTCACTCTGCGAGCCAGGCAGATACCTCTTTCCTTCAAAAAGTCGAGGTTTACCTCACTGTAGACGTTTTGATTCAGTCCGACAATAACCGCCGGGCTATTCTGCCATAGGTAGAAAAAACTCTCATTCGACGAATACTGCTGCAAGCAATATTCGTCGAATGACATATTGAAATAAGGATCTGTTGACTTATTTATGAGGAATTTCACTTCCCTTCAAGATTACATCTCATTACCTACCTTGCGTGCTCTCTCTGGCTTGTCAAGGTTGATACCGTCGCTCACTGCGATTTCTACGAGCACATTCCAACCGGCACAGAGATATACATAGTTCTGAAGACAAGCCTCAGGCACTACGATGGTCTTGTCAAATGCTGTTGGCTTTGTGCTGATGGCAACAGTATGAACACCTGCACCCTTGAGAACTGAGATAAATTTCTCTGTCTCACTCTCGATCGGGTTGACAACAAATACAACATCGCCTTGGTGCATAACTTCTTCAATACCATGCACTGCATAGGTACCCTCAAGGAAATCACTCTTGCGACGTGTGATTTCATTGGTCTTGAGTGTGAGCTCTTCTGCTACGCCGTCATTAAGACCGCTGAAGTAGATAGTCTCTGCTGACTTCACCCAAGAGATAATCTCAGGATCGATCTGCATAGTAAGAGATTCCTCAAGTTTCTCAGGAAGTCCGGCAAGCGAAGCCTTCATATCCTTACCCTGAAGATGCCAGAAGATAGACTCACAGAAGAGTCCCTGCTCCACTACACTCTTGGTAGCGGCAACAGCCTCCTCCCAACCGCATCCGAGCACATGGCCCTTCACGCAAGTCTGCTCGATTGGAGTGTCCGGGTTGGCACTGAGTGAATATATTTCCTTGTGTCCCTGCTCTGCAAGCTGCTTTGCGAGCATGAGTGCTTCTCTGGTTCTACCTGAGTTGGAGTCCACAAGCACTGTATATTTGCTGAGATCATAGGTTGATGCCTGACGGGCACCATCCAACTGAACATTGACATCCTGTCCCCACTTGAGTGCTCTGTAACGAGCATTCTTTGCAGGGATAAGACGTGATGATCCTTCTCCTGTAAAGAAGATCTTGCCAGTTCTCTTAACTGACTCTGCTACAAACTCTGAGCAAGCAGGATCAAACGCAGCAACAGTTGCCACTGTATCCATCATTTCTCTTACTAGATAGAACTCAGAGTACTTTGATTCTTTTAAATTCATACGTCTTCTATTTTATACACGAGACTTGAGAGATTCAAGCTTAACAAGAACCTCTTCTGTCTCACCCTTAATCAATTTAACAAAGCTATTTTCATCCAATTCGCCGATTGCGGCAATCATCTCATCGTGGTTACGATATGTAGCCTGGCGGAACGGATTCTGGTAATCCTTCTCGCGGGAAGCGCGGACCTGGTCGCAGATAAATTTGCGTATGCGCTTCTCTTCTTCAATAGCAGCAAGCCATTCCTGGGCAGTCATCTTGTCGAGCCCGTAGAGCTCGCAATAGCAAGCATAGGCGTGGTTGAGTTTATCCATAGGATACTGCTCCCACTTGCTATCATATCTGCCGTGAATTGCCGCCCAAGAATCAAGGACTCCGTTACCAATATCGGCACGCAGCTCATCCACGTCACTCTCCTTCATGAGCTGTCCGCCCATATTTACCCAAGATTTTACTCTTTCTGTGCTCAACAAGGATGTCATCTGCTCCAAGCTTGCCTCCGGATGAGACTCAAGGTATGCGATGGCGTTATTTAGCAAGTAATGAGTAATCATATCCTTGTAGGCCTTGTAGGCTTTGTAGGCCTTGAGGATCACAACCTCTCGCTTTGATTTCTCCATGCCTTCACCGAGAATCTTCAAGCCATCAACAACTGAAGCGTCTCCGGCATAGAGGTCTGCACCTATCTTCCTTAGCTCCTGTTCTGACTTATCTTCCCAAGGCTGTCCCTGAGACTTGAGCCAGGCCTTTGCTGTCCATATCTCCAGAAGAGCGATTGCACTAAGAGCCTCTTCCATACTATCCGGAGCAAATGTATCAAACTCAATATGTTGCACCTTTGTCACGCGTGTATCTCTAGTCTGGAATTTCCAGTTATTGCGGGCAAGGGCATACATATTATAGATCCACCAGAATGCAGGCATCACCTCAAGTCTTCCGAGTGTTTCGTTGTTGCTCACAACATTGAAAGGAAGTTTGATATTCAGCTCGGCAGGATATGCGCCCTTTGAGAGAAGTGTAAATGACGGGAATATTGACGAATGCTTGATCGAAGTACATAGTCCTGGCCAGAAACCACGACCTGCCACAACTTCATTGTCGTTGGAACGGCTGTTATGGTTGGAGCCCACAGTTGCACCCGCTGCCATATTGCTCTGCCCCTTGAGACAAGATGCAATGAGGAATGAGTTATTATGATGCTGCTCGTGTGCCGGGAAAACCAGGTTATTAAGTGCCTCGCAGCATGAAATTGTACTGTTATCTCCGAGGATAGAGTCTATAACTCGCGCTCCATACTTCAACTTACAGTTGGTACCGATCACAAATTTTACAGCGGTACATCCATAGAAGATGCGGCTTCCATAGCCCACAATACCGTTGACAAGAATCACATTCTCACCAATCTGGGTTGCTTCTTTTTCAGAAGAGAGGATAGTGATATTCTTAAGTTTGCTGGCACCCTTGATATAACAATAAGGACCTATCTTGGCGTCCTTGATAATCTCAGAGGTCTTGATAACACAAGACTCTCCCACTGTGCCATAGTAGCCTCTATGGCTATCGTGACTATTTTGAGTTATCTCCTTGAGCTTGGTCTGCAATGCCTTATCATCGACATATTTACCCCAAAGGTATGCATCAGCTGTAGTCATTCCTTCAAATGGGTAAACTTTTCTACAGCCGGTTTCATTCATGATTTCCAGCTGTACTCTCACGCTTTCCTTCTCGCCATCTTTGACAATGCCATTGCCAAACTTTGAATGATCTGTTGTGGACATCTCGTGAATATTGAAAAGCATACAACGATCACCGATGATGTAATGGCTCAGATAGTGCACATCGTGTATAGCACAATCATCGCCGATATCACAAGAGTGGATTGAAGAGTTGGTAATGCCCACAGGTAGACGCAGGTCGTGGAATTGGAGTCCAACCTCTGAAACGCGGCCTATACGGACTGTACCGTAGAAATTATTATTCTTGATGTAACGCGGTGAGAACTCGTCTGTTACATATATAGTATCCCAGCTAGCTGCATTATTGTTATTACGCACCAAGCGCTCTATTTCATCACTGGTGAGGTGTCTCCACTGACTCTGGGGACGCTTTGACTGGAGGTTCCTTAGATAATACTTGTCTTTTCCTTCCGGAAGAAAGGAAGGATCAACCCAAGCATCAAATAATTTCTCAGGAGGTAAAAGTGTAACATTCTCCATAACAATTAGCTTTAAAGGTTTATTTAACCTCCAAAAATACTAAAATGAGAAAAAAAAATCAATGATTTTTTTCA
>JAFNUQ010000163.1 GCA_017383945.1 Bacteroidales bacterium
GCAGATGGCTGATCCCAATACCGTCTGTCTTTTCACCAAGGATACTCATCCCATCAATTATATGCAGACCTTGGAAGGCAAGAATCTGCCCGTTCCTCACTGTATCAAGGGTACTGCCGGTCACTCCATCGTAGATGAAGTTTTTGAAGCCTATTCCTGCAAGGATTTCCGCGACCCCTGGGAAGTATATCCCGTAGCTACTACCAATCCTCTGCGAGTTGAAAAGCCTACCTTTGGTTCTATTGAGCTGCAGAATGTTCTCGCCGCCATGCACGAGAATGAGGAAATTGAAGAGATTACTCTGATGGGTCTGTGTACCGGTATCTGTGTTCTGTCCAATGCAATTCTGTGCAAGGCAACTCTGCCCGAAGTCCCTGTCAATGTCGTAACTGATTGCTGCGCTTGTATAACTCCCGAAAGCCATAAGACTGCCCTGGAAGCTATGAAGCTTTGCCAGATTAATATTATCTAAGGAGGAAGATATATGATTCAGATTGGCGGAGTAAAAATCCCTTGTGGTCAAAGTGTATTTCCCGATAACTCTCTTCTGATAAAGATTGATCCAGAAGAAGCATTCAATAACTGGTTTGGCAGTATTAAAGTGAGCTGGTTTTATGAGAGTGATGTAGAACTCTTCACTTTGATTTGCGTGAAGCGTCATCTGGATTATCATTTCTCCAATATGAAGGTAGTCCTTGACATGCCCTATATCCCCCACGCAAGAATGGATAGAGTAAAGACCAATGAAGATGTATTTACTCTTAAATATTTCTGCGAAGTACTGAATAATCTGCATTTTGAGACCGTTTATGTGCGGGACGCACATAGTAATGTGAGCCTGGCTCTCATCGACAATGTAAGCGAGGAGAGTGCAGATTGGTGGATTCGCACTGCCGCAGATGGCTATAATGCTGAAGCGTTATTTTTCCCCGATGAGGGTGCAATGAAGCGATATTCTACCTCTTCTCATTTGCCTTATGCTTTTGGTATGAAAAAGCGAGAATGGGCAACTGGTAAGATCCTTGGTCTGGACCTTATTAACGCAGATGCCATTAAGGGTAAGCGTGTGCTGATTGTCGATGACATTTGCTCTCGCGGTGGCACTTTCTATCATTCTGCAAAGGCTCTGAGGGCGGCAGGAGCAGCTAGCGTAGCGCTCTATGTGAGCCATCTTGAAGAAACTGTGTTCCTGGGCGACCTCACCCCCGAACTGATTGACCGCATTTACACTACCTCCTCCATTTTCCCCCGTGAGCGAGTAACAGAAATTAAGGCTGCTGATGGTGAAAATTGGATTGACGTTATGAACGAATATGATTGAAAGGAGTAATTCCAATGAATAAGTATGAAACCCTCAAAGCTGATATGACAAAGGCTTTGAAGGATGGCGACAAGCTGAGACGACTAACTTTGGCTGATATGGTCGCTACAATTGAAAAGACTTCCACTTCTGGTAAGACCAGATTGGAAATCACCGACGCACTTGTTGATGAAGTGCTGATTAAATATAAAAA
>JAFNUQ010000164.1 GCA_017383945.1 Bacteroidales bacterium
GGAGCGTCGTCGTGCCGATCGTCGCCAGAATGGACTTTGCCAGTACTGCGGAGGAACATTCAAGAAAGTTTTATTCGGAATGAAGTGTACCTCTTGCGGCACCAAAAAGGATTATAAGTAATTCTCTACAATAGCTTACCGCAACATTTCTTCGGAAAGAGGTAATAAACTTTGCGCTATATAATTAACGACAAGCAATATCATTTTAAATCCGCTTTTGACACAGAAACCGGAGTCTATGTTCGCACTGGTGTTCTGGATGAAAACGGAAAAGATACCGGCGTAGACCCATTTATGGCATCCTATCCCCACTTGATAGACGTAGGTATTATGGGGCACTGTATTCACGGCAAGACAGGCCTTTGTGCAAAAGCAGGCATTGGTTGCTATCAAAGCGGCTTGCTTGTGGAGCGACCCAATATGTCTGTAGATGATTTTCGTTGGATTGCAGAACAGTCTAAAGGTAAATGCAATCAATTTGCTTTGGGCGGAAGAGGCGATCCGGATCAACACGAACATTTTGAGGAGATTCTAAAGATTTGCCGAGAGAACATTCTTGTTCCAAACTTCACCACATCAGGCTATGGAATGACTCCGGAAATTGCAAAACTATGTAAACAGTACTGCGGCGCAGTTGCGGTAAGCTGGTATCGGAGTGAGTACACGCTGAATGCAATTCAGATGCTGCTGAATGCCGGAGTAAAAACCAATATCCACTATGTGTTAGGTAATAATAGCATTGACGAAGCTATTGACAGGCTGAAACGCAACGATTTTCCCAAAGGGATCAATGCTGTGATTTTCCTGCTACATAAACCAGCTGGGCAAGGTACAAAAGCAAATATTTTGTCGTTTGATGAATCCAGAGTGGCAGAGTTCTTTGAACAAGTGGACAAACAGCATCCTTTTAAGGTAGGTATGGACAGCTGCAATGTTCCAGGTGCTATCCATTTCTGTAAATCCATTCTGCCGGAATCTCTGGACACCTGCGAGGGCGGTCGATACAGCTGCTATATCGGTGCTGATATGATCATGGTACCGTGCAGTTTTGACCAAGAGAAACGGTACGAAGTATCTCTTCGTGAAATGTCCATCAGCGAAGCCTGGAACAGTGACCCTTTTGAACGTTTCCGCAATAAAATGCGTGATGCCTGTCCCGGGTGTGAAAAGAAGGAACTTTGTATGGGCGGATGCCCGCTTATGCCAGAAATTGTTTTCTGCAACAGCGAAAAAAGAGAAACATTATAAATCAAAAAGGAGCAAGCGATTATGAAAATCAGAACAGACTTTGTTACCAATTCCAGTAGCAGTTCTTTTGTAGTAGCGTTAACTCTGCAGCTATCAGATGGTATTTCTGTTGCCATTAGCAGCCACGAAGAATCTGGCGACTTCAATGCTATGGGGTGCTCGTTTGTAGCAAAGGATCCCACTGGACAAACAATCGCATCTGGAGATTGCGATCCGGTTGAATACTGTATGACTGAAATGGAAATTTTTGACCCAGACGAAATCCCTTACGAGGTTAATGAGGTAATTGGTGTTGGAGCAACCGCTGTGAACTTGATTAAAATAAGCAGTGCAAAAAATATTACCACCCTTGTTGCTGCAATTACAAAGCCTTTCGGTCTAGATAGTTATTTCACCGATGACGAGGATGAGGAAGACGAAGACTATGAGGAAGATTATGAAGACGAAAATGCGGCAGAAATCATTAGTGAACTCAAAGAACGCTTCAATACAATGGTGGATGATTGCGGTTCTGTTTTAGCTGAGCATCTCGCAAAAGCATCTGATTTGAAGAGTGCCACAGTTTCTATGGAGTTTTCTGGTCGTGGGGAGTTTCTTGCCGATCCAGATGAAATTCTTGGGCATATATTTGACTGGCGGCAGAAGGATGAAATTGTCGACATTCTATCTGTAGATGATGAAGAAACTCTGGAGAAGCTTCGCAATTTGAAGTATTTGAAAAACTTTTCGGATGAAGCTTTGTCCACTCTTGTTGATTTTTGGAACAATTGTGATTGCACGCCTGTCGTGTGCAACGTTACTCAAACATTGCGTGAAGATGGAAAAATTGATTTAGCAATAACATGGGAATAATCCTCGATCGAAATTGCAAGACAACCATCCCACTCGCGATAATAAAAAAACGGCACGCGGAATATCCCGCGTGCCGGATTCTTTATATCGGATATTATACGTCCAACTCGAAGATGGCTCTGTCATCAAAGGTGGTGACGTACTTTGCGTTGATTTCAGCACTGTCCTTGGAGTACTGTGCATTCTTCAGCGCATTGTCTGCCTGTACGTGCCAAGCAATCTCGCCCTCGCCGTCGAAGAACATTACGTGATAGCCGTGCTCGGTCTTAACGATGCCGGTGTCACCGGTCTTGCGGCCGTCGGCGTAGATCCAGGCGTCAAAGGCTTCTGTCATCTCGCCCTTGCCAACGTTTTCGTACAGACCGCCATTCTCGTTGGAACCGATGTCCTCGCTATACTCGTTTGCCAGAGCGGCGAATGCATCTGCGCCGCCGGTGAAGCCGGCCAGAATCTCCTCAGCCTTCGCCTTGGCAGCCTCGTCGGAGCCGTAGGTGGAGGCGTAGAGCAGGATGTGACGAACGTTTACGGTATTGTACTCATCCAGAGAAGGAGCGGCGAGAAGCATATAAGCGGAGTAGGTGTTCTTGTCCTCGTTTACGCTGGTGAACACGTCGCCAACCTTGCGGTCATCGGCGAATGCCCACTCGGAGGTGGCGTTATCCTTTACGTAGGTTGCCTTGGTGGACAGGGCAGCCACTTCCTCGCGGATAGCCTCGTCGGTAACCTTCTCGTCATCCAGGTAGGTTACGTTGCGGAGATAATCGAAAGCGATAGCCTCGAACTCTTCCTTGGTGGTAACAGCGGCGAATCTGTCCAGATAGCCCTGCAGCAATTCAGCGGTCTTAACGTCATCCGCCAGGGTGTCGGAGGTTTTCATATCGAATGCAGCGTATTCCGCATAAAGGAGAGCGGAGGGGTTCTCCTCGATGTACTTGTTGAAGTCTGCCTCGGTGTAGTTGTAGGACTCAATGATTGCCTGGTTGCACTTGGAGGCCAGAACGGAGAGCTCCAGCGCACGGCGCAGGTCCTTCTGATTTACGCCGGAACCGAACATAGCGTGGGTGTAGTAGGAGACGGTTACGCCTGCCTGCTTTGCCGCAACCTTAATGGAAGCGATAGCGTTGTCGATGTCCTCGTAATCTTCCTCAGTCAGAGCGATGCCGCGGGCCTTTGCTTCCTCGCAGAATGCCAGCGTGTTGGAAAGGGTGCTCTTTGCGTTTGCTGCAAAGAAGTCAAACC
>JAFNUQ010000165.1 GCA_017383945.1 Bacteroidales bacterium
ATCTCACCGAGCGACGCAGAAAATAAAAGAAGGCCTCCCTCAAACGGGAGGCCTTCTTTATGATATTGAAAACTCTAGAAGTGAGTAATCGTTCTTTGCTCAATTGCACTCATAAGGCTATTTCCAAGACGGCTCACACCAAAACGGAAATAGTCTTTATTCATCCATTCTTCTCCAAGGATAGAATCTCCGATATAATAGTATAGGAGAGCATCAGCTGCTGTTGAGATGCCGCCGGCAGCCTTAAAGCCCACCTTAGCACCAGTTTTCTCGTTGTATAGCTTAATGCACTCACACATTACATAGGCAGCAAGCGGAGTGGCATTGACACTCACCTTACCAGTAGAAGTCTTGATAAAGTCTGCGCCGGCTTCCATTGCAAGGAAAGAAGCCTGTGCAATGAGCTCAGGGGTAGAGAGAAGTCCTGTCTCAAGAATCACCTTGAGCACAACCTTGCGACCTTCCTTCTCTGCCTGCTCATCAATAGCAGCCTTCATTGCCACAATCTCATTATAAGCAGACTCATAATCTCCGGCGAGGAACGAGTTCAAAGCAAGCACGATATCTACTTCGTCAGCGCCATTTTCTACTGCCATCTTGCACTCGAGAACCTTTACAGGAAGGAAGCTCTGGGCAGAAGGGAAACAGCTTGCAACAGTTGTCACGTGAAGTTCCTGACTTGCTCTTTCTGCACGCACCACATGAGCGAGGTTTGGATATACGCAGATCGAGGCAGGATAAGGATAGCCCTCATAATCTCTGACAGCAGAGTTGGCTTTCTCTACGAGAGCCTTAACTACAGCTTCTGTATCTTGAGTCTGGAGTGTAGTCAAGTCCATCAACGAGAAGCATTTCTTGAGCACTTCTGTCGATTCTTGTGCAGGGACTCTTGCAGCGATTGCTTCAATCTCAGCATTAATCTTCTCCTCGCAAGGAGAATAGGCATATTTATCCAAATAATTCATATATAACTATTTTATAACAACGTCTAACTTCTCGATTGTAAAATCAGCTTTTACCTTATCCTGATTCTTAGGTTTAAGAGGCTTATCAATCATTTTCAGAGTATCAAGCGGAGCCAAGCTATCTTTCTGCACCAATGTATCCTTCTGTGGCAAAGTATCCAATTGAGGGATACTATCTGAAGCAAAGAGGCTATCCGGATGCCAGAAAGCATGAGAACCCAAAGCCTTCATTGAATCGGCATTAAAGTTCACGATATGGGGCTTGGGCAACTTCTGCCTCACCTCTTCTGCCAAAACATACTGCTCAGACAACGCACTGATAATCTCATATCGCTCTTGTATTATATCTATAGCATCAGACAACAGGTCAGAAAACTCTTCCGGATGAGCGGTATAATACTCCAAACTCACATAGAAATCCTTATAATCACAATTATGCAACTCAAAAATCGGATCCAGGAAGAGCGTCGTATCAGCCTTTCTTCTTTTATCTTGATTATCTCTTAGCCACGAATCTGTAATAAAAAGGTCTGCATATATCTCCGACATCTTCTTAGGCTTGAGTACTTTAGGCTTGCGCTCGCAAGCAACGGAGGCCGCGAGCACAATTAAGACCAGAAATATGTGCAGAACTTTCTTCACTATCTCAACTGAGCTCCAAAATCTTTCTGGAATGTTGTGAGAATTCTATCCATAATGCGCTCTGTAGCCTCATCAGTCATAGTCTTCTCTGTATCCTGGATTACAAAGCTCATAGCATACTGCTTCTTGCCCTCAGGAATCTTATCTCCTCTATAAACATCAAAGAGTCCTACCTGCTTGAGAAGCTTCTTAGCCTGCTTGAACGCAGCTGCACGGAGAGCGTCATAGCTCACGCCCTCATCAAGAAGGAGAGCGAGGTCTCTGCGCACCTCAGGGAACTTAGGCATCTCGCTGAATGCGACCTTATTTCTCTTGATTAGCTCAAAGAGTACCTGCCAATTGATCTCCAAAGCAAATACAGGCTGCTTGATGCCGAAGCTCTTTGCAAGCTTAGGATTGATAGTGCCAAGATTTGCAAGCACAGAGCCCTTGCCTGGGAGCTTATATACCACGCCTTCGGCGAATACGTCAGTTGCTGCAGCATCTGTCCAGAGCTGATAGATATCCGCGCCAAAGCGCTTGAGAAGCAGTTCAAAATAGCCCTTGAGCTGGAAGAAACTGCTCTTGCCAGGCTCAACTCTCCATGACTTCTCCGAGCTACCGGTAATCATCAATGTAAAGCACTGATGCTCCTCATACCCCTCAAGAGTCTGTCCGTCCTTCTCTGGAAGTCTTCTGTAGACACTTCCATACTCAAATGTCTTGAGAGAAGAAATCTGACGATTGAGGTTGTATGCGATTACCTCAAGACCACCAAGGATAAGGGTCTGACGCATCACATTGAGATCCTGGCTCAAAGGATTGACAATATGAGCACAAGCCTCTGCAGGGAAGCTGGTGAGCTTGTCATAGTATGCTCCCTTGGTCAAAGAGTTATTCATTATTTCAACAAAACCATTGGCTGCAAAGAAGTTAGAGATATTGTTCTTGACAGCTTCAGGTTCTGGCTTCGGAGTAGCGTTTACTGACATCTTCATGTGTTGAGGAAGAGGGATATTGTTATATCCATAGACTCTAAGGATTTCCTCTACCACATCACACTCTCTGTAGACATCAACCATATATGAAGGAGCGAGCACAGTCGCGCCACAATCAGACTTCTCTACAAACTCGTAGGCAAGTGCTTCAAGTATTGTCTCGTAGGTCTGAGTAGACAACTCATAACCGACAAATTTGTTGATTCTATTGTAATCGAGTTCAATCTTCTTGCGCTCAATCTTCTCAGGATATGCCTCCTGGATCTTGCCCACAACTTCACCACCGGCACACTCCTGGATGAGGCATACCGCTCTCTTGAGGGCATAAAGAGTCACCTCAGGATCTGCACCTCTCTCATATC
>JAFNUQ010000166.1 GCA_017383945.1 Bacteroidales bacterium
CACGCCCTAGATTTGCCTGTGTAGAGAGTTTTAGATTGTTAGGCACGCCTATTGACCCGGCAGACCCAAACAGCGCAGTAAAGTTCTTAAAACCGCAGGAATGTTTATATCTGCAAAAGCATAGTGGTTATATCTTTGTCAATAACTATCAGAGACTCAAGAGTCTTTCTGATAAAGAAAATGTGAGATTTAACCTGAATCTTCCGGAAGGACAGCTTCAGGTCCCATCAAAACCAATGGATATCCCTGCAGGAAGCAGTTTTATTATTCCGTTTAATTTCAAGATTGGAGATGCAGAACTTGTATATGCACTTGCTCAGCCGATAGCTAAGCTTGACAACGACAAAGAAAGTGTCTATGCATTTATGTCTATAGAAGGCATTGAGCCGGAGTTTGTATTTGCAGATGGAGTTAAAGTCACAGAGAATAAAAGGAATAGCGGTCTTGAGCCTAGATATACCATCAATAATGAAGATGGTTCTGTGTGCCATATTCTTGTGCTCTCTCCTGAAGAGTCTCTCAAACTCTGGAAAGGCGAGGTTGCCGGTCAGCAGAGACTCGTATTCAGTGATGCGGAGTTGACTTTTGATAACGGAAATATCAATGTGACAGATACAAGTGGTGTTGTCAATGTTTCAGTATATCCTCCGCTCAAGCCTCTTTCTCTTTACAATAATAGTCTTGGTGCTCAGTATGGTAGTTTGTTCAGCCATTATAATGTTTCAATGATCCTTTCTGAGCCTAGAATTTCTACACTTCAGGTTAAAGAATATGACCTTCCTCTCAGAGAAATCACTATCGGTATTGCAGGTGCAGCCGAGGCTCCAAGGGATGATGATTTTGAAAAAGCTGCAGAATGGGAGATTATTCTTCCAGATAACCTGACAGCAGAAAATGATATCTTCCTGAATATCAATTATACCGGAGATGTAGCTAGAGTTTATCTTGGTGATAAGTTCCTGACAGACAATTTTTATAATGGCAAAACTATGGTTCTTGGCCTCAAGAGGTATGCTCCAGAGATATATGAGCAGCCATTGATAATTAAGATCCTGCCTTTGCAACCTATTGAAAATCTGATATATCTGCCAGTTGAAGGTCTTGAAATACCAGAAACCGGACTGTGCTCTCTTGATGGTATTTCTGTAACTCACCAAAATACTGTAACTTTGGTAGCAGAATAAATAATTTGACTTAAAATATGAATATTTGGGTAATTATGTTGCTGGTTATGGTCCTTTCTTGGATCATACAGACCACATTACAAAGCAAGTTTAAAAAGTATTCAAGAGTTCCGTCTCCTCATGGACTCACCGGAGCTGATATTGCCAGGTTGATGCTCAAGCAGAATGGCATTACTGACGTGCAGGTTCAGAGTGTTGCAGGTACCCTGACAGATCATTACAATCCGACAAATAAGACTATAAACTTGAGTGAGAGTGTGTATTCAAGTGCGTCAATTGCAGCTTGTGCAGTTGCTGCTCACGAGACTGGTCACGCTCTACAGCACGCTCAGGGCTATGCTCCAGTAAGACTTCGTTCGGCGCTTGTTCCTGTAGTAAACTTTGCGAGCAATACCGTGCAATGGATTCTTCTGCTTGGTGTTCTTCTCATCGAAGTATTTCCTGCGTTGATCTGGTTTGGTATTGCACTCTTTGCAATGACAACATTCTTCAGTTTTGTTACTCTTCCTGTAGAGATCAACGCAAGTAACAGAGCGATTGCTTGGTTGGAAGGAGCAGGTGTAGTTGACTTTGAGACAAAGGATTATGCAGCAGATGCACTAAAATGGGCTGCATATACCTATGTAATTGCAGCCCTTGGTTCTTTAGCAACGCTATTTTACTATATTGGAATAGCTAGAAGAGATTAATCATAATCCCCATCCTCATCATAAAAGCTATCCATTAGATTATCAATAACTCTTCTGTCCTTCTTTGTAGGACGGCCAGTCCCGCGGTCACGACTCATAACAATGGTCTCCCGCGGGATTTGGAGTTTATTGAGCTCTTCTTCTGGGGTAAGGTTTTCTGCGTGTGCAGGAACAAGTGCAGCCCCCATTCTTTTTTCAGCCAGGGCAAGCACTTTGTATGTATATGTTACGGCTACCTTGCGCACTTCAATGACATCACCCACTTTGACAAGCTTCGAAGGCTTGGCACTCACTCCGCCAATCTTCACTTTGTTGCCATTGCACGCGTCTGTGGCTTCGCTGCGGGTCTTGAACACGCGGATAGCCCATAAATACTTGTCAAGTCTAACGCTTTCCACGATTATAGATACATTGATTTTTTTACTTTCTCTGCTGTTTCCTCGCCCTTGATGGCTTTCAATATTTCAAGAGCAAAGCTGATAGCATGTCCTGCCGAGCGGCCTGTAACAATGCGTCCGCAGCTCACAGCTGGTGCAGGATTGAACTTCGCCCCACGCGCGATGAGCATATCCTCAAAGCTGTCGTAGCAAGTAAATTCAAGTCCTTCTACATTTTCAAGCTGGCTGAGTACGAGTCCTGGAGCTGCGCAAATAGCAGCGACGCTGCCGCCCTCTGCATAGTGGGTATTCATCTCTGAGATGAGTGACTTGCAGCCTGCAAGATTGCTTGAACCTGGCATTCCGCCTGGGAAGATCATAAAATCCTGAGCTGTAGTTTCTTGATGATCCCAGTCTAGGAACTCCATCAATCCGTCTGTGCCCACCATCAGCCCGTGTGCTGAATTTACAATTGGGTCATCGCTGATTGAAATGAGTTTAACGTCCACGCCTCCGCGCAGAAGCACATCTCTTGTTGCAAGGGCTTCAACATCCTCGAAGCCGTCTGCCATAAAAATGTATACGCCTTTCATATCTGTTATTTATTAATGTACGTGTCCGCAGTTACAGTCATGGTGATGATGGAAGAGATCGTCTGAGTTATCTTCATCGTCATCAAGGTGATCCTCTGCATTAGGGTCAATATACTTGTCTACATCTACGCGGTTGATGTAGCTCTCCAGGAGCACAACATCGTCCTCATCTGGGATGAGATTGAAGTTTGGACAGTCAGCAGGGACAAGCATAGTCTCACCTTTGCTGAAATGGTACTCCGCAGTCTGGCCAAGAACCTCAATTTCAATTGTAGCCCCACCCTTGACGCAACTGTAGAGTACAAATCCATCATTGTGCTCACTGCTCACTCTGAGGCCGCTTGAGAAAATTAACTTTCTGACTGACAGCTCGTTGAGGTCGCAGAGGAGGTCTCCCTGAGGCCCGGTATATTTGTATGCTTTATATGAGATGAAATCCAGTGCCTCTACCAATCCAAGCTGAGGATCAAACTCTTCGCTTGAGAGTTCCTGTCCCCAAGAGCATAGACAGAAATCAAGCGGCGAAGACTCGCCAATCTCAAGAATCTGCAATTCGCCGAAGGCTGCATGCGGCGTGCCCGGAGCAATATGGAAACATTGGCCCGGCTGGGCAGGAATGATATTGAGAAGCTCAAATGCGTTTCCTTCGCTGCAGCGGTTGTAGAGCTCGCCTGCGTTGCTGTCTTTTCTGAAGCCGATTGCAAGCTGGGCATTCTTGCCTGCGCTCACCACATACCAGAGCTTCTGCTTGCCGAGGAAATCATATCTGTCAGCAGCAACCTCATCATCTGGATGAACGATGAGAGGGTATTTGCCATTGACATTTAGTTCTCTCACGCAGATAGGAAACTGTCTTCCATAGAAGTCAAATACTCTGTCGCCGACTACGCGCTCGATATATGTATCCATCACCTCGCTGAGGCTATTTCCGGCGAGCCAACCCTCTCTTACAAGAGAATCACGGTATCCGAGATCCGCGATCTTAAATACTTCACTTCCCCAGCAGTAGTCGTCCTGCAGAGTGCAGAATTTAATCGGATAGAGTAACTTTTCTTCCATTGTCTTATAGTGTTTTAAACTCTTTTTTTGAAATTGATAATAGTGCTATCAGAAAACCGATGACGGCAACTGAAATAGCTGTAATTAATACATCAGAGGCCTGAAGTTGTGCTGGGTAGGCTTGTAGGAAAAAACCTTGTGGCATCTTCACCAGCCCAATGTGCTGCTGCAACAGGCTCAGCCCCACGCCAAGAACGATTCCTGCTGCCAGTCCAAGCAGCGATACCATCCAGCCCTCCAGAACAAAGATCCTTTTTATAAATTTCTTGCTGGCACCTATCGCACTGAGCGTCTTGATGTCTTCTTCCTTCTCAATTATGAGCATAGAAAGACTTCCAAAGATGTTAAATGCTATGATTACCAATACAAATATCAGTATCATATAGATGGCCAGTTTTTCATACCTCATCATCTTGTATAGGGC